>JAKLJM010000014.1 GCA_023151145.1 Bacteriovoracaceae bacterium
TAAATGCCCCAGCTGAACTTGTTTTTAAGAGAACTTCAGTCAATTGGTCCATATTCATTTTAGGAAATAACTCTCCTAATCCTTTAAGGAGTTTTTCTTTCTTAGTACAAAGCTCAAATGCTATTTCTTCTTTTGTATATTCTTTTGTCTTACTTGAACTCGTTATACTGTCTTGGTTATTATTGTTGTTTGGACTGGTATAATATTTTTTGCTTAAATCAATAACTTCTTGAAAAACTGATTTTAAATCAAATGAATTTGTTGCAAATTTATAATCTGTCGAAGGTAAATCTTTTTCTAAACACATTCCTTCATCAATCATTTCTTTAATGACGGAATCAGTCCATCCACCCTCTTTTACTCCAAAAAGTTTAAAGAGGAACTTATCATTCATTAAAGTGGCCATATGAACAGCAGATGGTTCACGACCTAGAACATGAGCAACTAAATCACTGGCGGTATATGAATAACACCACCCAATAGAATCTTGATTTTTTGGTCGATTAAGCGCTAGTGGCTCTTTGATATTTACAACATCGCTACAAGAATTTTTCCTTGCTTCCAAAATTTTGATATCTTGTTTTAATGCTTCTTCGGTCTCAGCATCTATCACTTGATCTTCAAGAAAATTATCCTTTTTGTAATTTAAATACTTTGCGGTTTGAAAACTCGCTGACAAATTTTTTTTCTTAAAGTCTGCTATTTCATCTTTAATCGCAGCGATTTTATACTTATGCATAGGAAGTGCATCAACTGATTTCATTTTTTTAAAAGTGTTAACTTCATTTTCATTACAATCTAATTTTGAAATGTACTGCTCTAAGTTTGATTCACAATATGAATTAATTTTTGATCGATTAAAATCTTCTTTGAAACATTTAAAATAATAATCTACATAAAAATCATTCTTACGATATTTTTTACAAGATTTTAAAACGGTATTTTTAAAATAATTCTCAGAATTAGAACTTAACTTAATAGTCGGAATAGGCGTTGTATTTTGTGCCAAAATTGTTTGAGACGATAGAATAACAAAACCGAGTAATACGCTTTTCTTCATAAAAAATTCTCCTTCAATCATCTTATCCGAATGAAGTTCAGAGAAAAAATTCAAAACAAAGAGGAAGAATTGACCATTGACCAAGCCAAACAGTCTCCTATTCATTCATTTTCAACAACTTCGTAAAGAAATTTTTCAACTCTTCGATAAGTTATTCAAATCATTTGGAGGATTTATGTTTGCCATAATCGGATCGATATTCGTTATTGCCTGCGTTCTTGGTGGGTACATGCTACACGGAGGGAAACTTGGACCTCTTTGGCAGCCAACAGAGTTAATTATCATTGGTGGTGCAGCCATTGGGACAATTATCATTGCGGGTTCACCTCATATGTTCAAAGAAATGATTCATGCCGTGCTTGGTGTTCTTAAGGGTTCTGGTATTAGTAAACAGGCCTATATGGAACTTCTCTCATGTTTATTTGAATTAATTAAAATGGCTTCAGCAAACCCCATTTCAATTGAACCACACGTTGAAAATCCAGAACAAAGTGAAATCTTTAAAAGATATCCTGCAGTATTAAATAATCACCATGCCATTGATTTTATCTGCGATACGCTTAAAGTTCAGATCGCTTCTTCACTCTCTCCTTATGATCTAGAAGATCTAATGAACGGTGACTTAGATAGCGTCCACGCAGAAGAACATCACCTTGTCTCTACTTTAAACAGAGTTTCAGATGCCATGCCTGGTCTTGGTATCGTTGCCGCGGTTCTTGGGGTTGTTATCACCATGGGAAAACTTGATCAAGGTAAGGAAGTTATCGGTATGTCGGTTGCCGCAGCTCTTGTTGGTACGTTTCTAGGAATTCTTTTTGCTTACGGTTTTATGCAACCTTTATTTGCAAAAGTTGAATCAAATATGAATGAAAGTGGAAAGTTTGTAAGTACTGCAAAGATTGCGCTTTTAGCATTTGCCAAAGGCTGTAATGCAAAAGTGTGTGCTGAATTTGCAAGAAGATCAATTCCACTTGAATTTAGACCTACATTTAAAGAAGTCGATGAAGCTACTTCAAGTGCTGGTAAAAAATAGTAATTTAATCTAAGGAAAATTTATGGCCGACGAAAAAGGCACCATTGTCATTAAAAGAATTAACAAAGGCGGACATGCTGCCCACGGTGGTGCATGGAAAGTTGCCTTTGCTGACTTCATGACGGCCATGATGGCATTTTTCTTGGTTATGTGGCTTATGGGTTCAGACGAAGCAACTAAATCTGCAGTGGCGGATTACTTTAAAACAGCTTCTGTTTTTAAAGGTGGTTCAGATTCTTTAGATAAAAAAGGTGCTGCTCCTTCAACCAGTTATTCTATTTTAAACGGTATGGAAGGAATGTATGATGAAAAAGATGTTCAAGATCCGGCGAGACCAAGACCCGTTTATTTAGAAGAACATAGAATCTTATCTAAACTTGTTTTTGAAATTTTTGATGGAAGTGCCTTTAGTGAGGATGTCCGTGCAGAATTTTTGAAATTTGCAGTTCCCGGAAATGTCCTCTTTCAATTTGGTTCAAGTGAAGTTTCTTTTGAAGGTAAAATCTATCTAAAGAAATTGGCAGAAGTCTTTAAAACATATGATGGTAAAGTTCATATCGTCGGCCATACTGAAAAAGGTGAAGGCAACAGTGATGAAGCGAATTGGAAACTATCTTTTGAAAGATCGATGGCCGTCAGAAGTTCTTTAGTGAAAGATTATGGTGTAAATCCTGAGCAACTAGTCCCTATTGCCCAATCATCTAATCAAATTTCAGGCGAACAAGTTCAAACTGTAAATGTTAATCGCCGAGTAGAATTCATTTTAAAAAGTAATGCCTTTTAATATTTAAGGTCGATGTACATTCATCGGCCTTTTTAAATTTGCCAATATTCTTTGGCAGCTTTTCCTATCTTAAGCGAGCATTAAAACCTGCTGATTTTCAAAGCACTCGCGCAATTTTCACAACTTAGACATTACCATATCTTTTCACTCAAGTTTATCTCAATAATACCGATGAGAATCGTCAAGACGAAATATAATCGTCATTAAAGAGCGTGAGGAAATTATGAGTAAAACTGAAAAATTCAAAGCAACATTGATTGACCATTACCGTGCAGAAATTGATACGGTCATCCTAGAAAGTGAACAGGTCTATCGATCCGTTATCGACTATGAAGCCTTAGATCAAAAAATCGAACACCTTATCCTCTGTGCCAAACTTGATGGTGTTGATGAAAAAGAGATTTGGGATATTCTTCACTACAGAATTCCTTCATACGTTAATTTTATCAATTACAAAAAAGTAGCTTGTAAAAAAGCTGCATAAAAGAACACTCTCCTACCAGTGAGCGGTTTATGAAATATTACACATTGGCCATTTTGACTATTTCCTTAGCGCAAAATACTTTGGCAGCTCCTGAAAAAGCTGCCTTAAAAAAATTGAGCAAAGCTCAAAGTCAAATTATGTCCATCTGTAAAAGCAATACAATGTCTCCAATGCCTGAAGCAAGTCAGCGTGTATTGCAAAACATCATTGCCCAAACATATTTACCACCAGTAGAGACGAGTTGTGAGAATTTGAAATGTGATCAATCACTTTTACAAGGGCAACAGATTAACTGTGAAAAAATGGTTAAATGCTCTGAGGAAATGAAGGAGCTCGCTTGTACTGCAAAATCTAAGGATCGCCTTGCCTACTCTCTTCAAAAAATTGATGACAAGACATTAGAAGAATTCTTTAAATTTTATGCAAATAATGAAGACAAATACGCCCAGGTTTTAGCACAAAAAAAACCAAATCTCTTCCAATGTGATGTGAAGACCATCAAATTAGATGATCAATTTGTCTATACCAAGCCAGTTGTCCCAACAGATATTGCCAGTAATCTAAACACTGAAACTGAATCAACATTTAAAATGTTTGATGCTGATAAATTTAAAGCTCAAATTGCTGAGCTAAAAGATCAACAGTCACTTAGTAAATTTGTTGTTGGAAATATTTTCAACAGCACTCATTCTCGACCAAATAAAATTCAAGGTTATTTACTCAGAAAATCAAATGCATTCGGAAAAGATTTTCAATTACAAAAATTTGTGAACAATGGTCAGCTGAACTTAGACGCCATTCGTGACATTGCTGATAAAAACTATGCCGATCATTTTTGTCATCGCAGAGAAAAAGTATTGTCAAAAATAAAAGAATTCAAAAACAAATCACTCACAAATGTCGGTGGAATGGACAAAGAGATTCTGCGTGAGTTTTTGAAGTACAAACGTCATATCGCAGAAACATTACCAAAAGAAAAACATGCTAGATTATCTGCAGAAAAATTGAAAGAAGTAAGTCAGTTATGCCATATCGAATTAGCTTCAAAAGAAGCATATTTCAATCTTGATCGCTCTATTCGCACAGGAAGAACAGATGCAGATTCAATTTCTTCCGACGCTTTCATGGAACTTGCTGGATTAGATACTCAAAATCCTAACAGTAAAGAACAAGTTCAAGCGATGTACGAAGAATCAAATTATAGAACTGAATCTTATGGTAGCTACCGAGCTGCAGATGATAGTTCTTCATATGATACCATCAGCAACGATGCCATGGTCGGTGAATTAAATGTTAATGAAGATTCTGGTGCTCTTGAAAATATCGCCAGTAGCTTTGATCAACTTTCTACTGGATATCCTGGTCAAAATGTCACTTCAAATTCTTCATCGATTTTTTCATTTCCCACTCAGTTACCAAAAGTAGAAAACAAAAAACCAGAAGAAAAAGAAAACAATGATGATAATGAAATTGCCGGCATTGATAGCTTTAAAGATCGAGCGGATGCTTCATCTAACGATAAAGCATTAGATGAAATTAAAAAGTTACGAGAAGAATTAAATCAAGAGATCGCAAAATCTAATTCTCAAATTCAAAGATCCCCTGCTTCTTCAAATGCAGCTACACAAGTCACTGATTCTAGTGCCCAAGATGCATTAAGAAAAAGAATACAAGATCTAGAAAGAAAAATTTCCGACAATAATAAAGAAAAACGTGCAGAAGCAAATAATTGGTTAGATGATAGACCTAGCTTTGATGGAAGATCACGATCGAAATCTAATAATTTTGAAGACAGCTCCACTATAAGCTCAAACGATGGAAGCTATAGTCGATCATCAGCTGCCAATAATAATGTAGGTGGTTCAGCGAACAATAACACGCTTTCGGGCCAGGCGAATTCCAGCCTTAAATTAATTGCTACAAAATCAGCTAACAGCATTGATGCTTTTAGTTCTGGGGCGGCGAACTCTCTTACTGCTCAACAACTAGATTTAATTTATCAAAAAATTGGTAATTCTCTAGAAGCTCCCTTTGTTCTGGAAACAGCTCCAGGTGTGTTTGTTGAAGTTAAAGCTTTATTAGACGAAGCTGGAAAACCTAAATTAGGTAAAGACGGAAAGCCGCTCTTCTCGATGTCTCCTGTGAAAAGTAAAGAAAACAAAGAAAAAATCGCTAGTAAACCAAAAGACATACGTGAAATAAAAGAAGCAAAAAGTGCTGAAGCTATCACTCGTCAAATGGAGCTTAATTCGCTCTTAAAACGAACGACAGGTAGTGTTCCACAAGATCAAAAATAATTCGCTAGACGGCAGAACTTGACCAAACAACTCCACCGCTGCCGTCTATATGTTTTTTTAGCTGTTTTATCGAATGAATGATCTCATAATTTACCTATCATTAAAGTCCTAGATATCAATATTGAACTGATGTATGATCAGGAATGGCCAAATGAATTGGCTTTAATACTCAGGAAGAGTTCGTCTTATGCTACCAGAACTGTTGTTAAGTCTTCGCTCAAAATCAAGCGATATTGCCCGTAAATCCGGTCTTCTCCATGAGCAAATAGCCATTCATTACCGTGAAAAAAGATGTCGTAGTCACTGGATATCTCATCGCCAAAAATGCCAAAATTTAATCATTGAGGCGCTTAAATCGACTCCTCAAAAAAATCGTGTCCTCATCCTGGGCTCTGGACTATTCCATGAAATCCCCTTAAAAAAACTCTCAGATGAATTCAAAGAAGTCATAGCCGTTGATATTGTCCATCTTCCACAAGCTAGAAGTTTAGCAAAATCACTCCCTAACATTACATTAATCGAGCAAGATTTAACTCAATGGCTTTATAAAATAAAAGAAAAACCTATTTCAAAAGCTGGATGCCAATCTTCTCTCTCAATTACAACTCGCCCCCAAAAAAGTTTTAGAAAATTTACCTAAAAAGCACCAGATCACGACCGAAGAAATAGAGACCTTTGGTCAAAATATCACTGATGCTCATATTCAATATCTAAAGGGATTTAAACAGTCCAAAGTTTTACTCATAAGTGATATTGAAACTTATCTTATGGATCAAGAAAATCAGATCTTGGAAACTCAGCCATTAAGGTATTCTGCCTCACTCCCTAGTCCGATAAAAACATGGAATTGGCATGTTGCTCCAGTAGGTGAAGTCTCTCCAGAATATTCGTTGCAAATGAAAGTTGCTGGTTTTATTCTTAATAACGAACACTTTAATATTTAATTAAAAATAGTTCATTAATTTAGAACAAAGACTAATTCATGGCCGTAAATGAATCTGCAACGCCTACGAAAAAAAACCAAAGCACATCTGGTGCTCTTTTTATTGCTTTAGGTATTTTTTTTAGTCGCGTAGCTGGACTTGTGAGAGAACGAGCACTCGCTCATTATTTTGGAAATTCTGATACGGCCGATGCCTTTAAAGCAGCCTTAAAAATTCCTAATTTTTTACAAAATCTTTTTGGTGAAGGTGCTTTGTCTGCTTCATTTATTCCAGTGTATTCTGAATTATTATCAAAAGGCAAAAAGGAAGAAGCCATCATTGTGGCAAAAACCATTTTTAGTTTTCTTTTAGTTCTAGTCAGTCTTCTGGTTGTCTTGGGCGTCTATATGACTCCCATGCTTATCGATCTCATTGCACCAGGTTTTAATGGTGAGAAAAAAACATTAACTATTCAATTAGTTCAAATTCTTTTTCCTGGAACAGGCTTATTGGTACTATCAGCGTGGTGCTTAGGTGTTTTAAATTCCCATCGCCATTTCTTCATGTCGTATATTGCACCAGTTGCTTGGAACTTTACCATCATTTTGGCGGTTATTATTTTTGGTTCGCGACAAATTGAAAAAGATCTTATCTATACTGTGACTTGGTCAGTAGTGGCAGGATCTTTTTTACAATTTATCATTCAACTTCCAACGGTAAGAAAATACATCAGTATTTTGCCTCTAAATTTTGATCAAAAAAACCAGGCAGTAAAAACAATCCTAAAAAATTTTGGACCAGCGCTTTTATCTCGTGGGATTGTGCAAATTAGTTCCTATATAGATAACATTATCGCATCATTACTAAAAACCGGTGCGGTATCTGGGATTGCGTTTGCTCAAACTATTTACACTCTCCCTGTTTCTCTTTTCGGTATGAGTATTTCTCAAGCTGAATTAACTAATTTTTCACAAGTCCATGGTAATGAAGAAGAGAAAAAGGTATTCTTACTTCAACGTTTAGAAAAAAGTCTTAAAAGATTAAATTTTTTCATCATTCCGACAGTCGTTGTCTTTCTTTTATTGGGCGATATTTTAGTCTCTGCACTTTTTCAAACAGGTCAATTCAACGATGACTCAACTCGCTTTGTTTGGTTTATTTTAATGGGGTCAACTGTTGGGCTATTAGCATCGACAAAAGCGAGGCTCCTATCTTCATGTTTCTACGCTTTAAAAAACACTAAAACTCCGATGTACATTGCTATCGTCAGAGTCATTACAACGACGCTTTTTGGTCTTATCTTTAGCTTAAAACTCCCTGCGTGGTTAGGAATCGATGATCAATATGCAGCGGCTCTTCTCACTCTTTCATTCGGTATTTCCGGTCAGATTGAGTTTTTCTCTTTAAAATTTAAACTACAAAAAATAATTGGAAACATCCAAGATTCAAATACTCATTTAATAAAAATATTTGCTATCAGTTTTCTGGCCGCTCTTCCGGCCGTTTTTTTACGTTATACTGAAATATGGAATTGGCATCCAATACCTCGAGCTGTCTTTATCCTTTCTCCATTTGCCATTTTCTATCTAGCTTTTGCCTATTTTCTAAAAGAAGAAGAAGTCGTTACAATAATTCAAAAGATTTTAAAAAAATTTAAACGATAGGAATTTTATGAACCAAGAAATTAGTGATTTAATGAAATTTGCCATTACTTTAATTTCAATTATTAATCCTCTTGGAGCTATTCCTGTTTTTTTAGGATTCTCAAAACATCATAAAAATTTAAATATCAAAAAGGTAACCTATACAACTGCAACGGCCGTCACAACAACTTTACTTGTCTCTTTATTTTTTGGACAAGCAGTGCTTAATTTTTTTGGAATCTCAATTGCTTCCTTTACCATTGGCGGGGGACTTCTTCTCTTCACTATGGCATTTTCCATGATCTCAGCTCACCAATCCAATGCAAAAATCAATACAGAAGAAATTCGTTCGATTGATTTTGAAAGAGAAATTGGAATTATTCCATTGGCCATTCCACTCCTCTCTGGACCGGGAGCCATATCAACTTCGATTATTTATGCAAAAAACTTCTCCCACCTTACTCATTGGGTTGGTGCAGTGGTCGTCATTATTTTTATTGGATTGATTATTAAAATCATTTTAAGTTACGCTGATAAAATCGGTGATCGTTTAGGACAAATTGGTCTAAACGTTATGACCCGAATCATGGGATTAATTTTATTATCAATGTCGATTGAAATGATTGCGGGTGGCATTAAAGAAATCATGCCTATTTTAAAAGCGGCATTTTAAAATCTTAACAGATTCCTAATTCGACATTTATGACTCTGACTCTTATCTTATGGGCATCGAATCTAGTCCATGGGAGGATCTATGTTTTTGTGGTGGAACAAATTTATCCATTATTTTCAAAAATTTTCAGAGAATCGTGAACACGCCTACAATGATGTAATGGATTTAGAAACAAAGAAAACTGTAAAATTTGAAGAATTAAAGTTTTAAGCGCGATTAGTTTGAGCGTCATGTTCTTTTAATTTTTCAAGCTCATACATTGATTTAAGCTCTTGAATCCTACGTTCATAGTGCTCAACCAACGTTTGTCGTTGATTGCGTGAATCAGTAGCGAGACGTTCATATTGCTGCTTAAATTCATTGCTCATACGTTTGATTTCTTTACTAGACTGCTGCTCAACTCGACTTAAATCTTCAGTGCTCTTTTTATTCATACGAGAAAGAGTAAGATCGTTTTCTTTTCTAATTTTTAAAAGATTTGTGTCATACTCATTTTTTAATCTTTTAACTTGGGTAGCAAAATCACGTTTAGAATTCGCTAATTCCTCTTGCATATTGCGTTTATCTGCATCTCTTGCTTCACGGCTAAAATTTGTTTCTGACTCAATTAATTTTCGAGCTTCTCTTTGAATTTTTGCCAATTGATCATCAGAGTTTTCTTTCAATGATTGAATTTGAGCATCTTTAGAATCAATTCTTTGATTATAACTATCCATCGTGTGCTCAAGCTTTTGACGATAGGTATCTCTTAGTTCGCGTGCATTATCAAAATATTGTTTTTTTGCCGTTTCAACTATTAAGGATTTTTCTTTAGCATTTTCTTCTTGAAGCTTTTCAACGTTTTGAACGTTGAGATCAGCTAATCTCTTAACAGTTTTACCAAATTCATTTTTATGAAACTCTAGCTTTGCTTTACCAAAGTCTTTTTCATAATTAATTTTTTTGGCATCCAATGCAGATTGCTCCGTTAATTTACCACGAAAGCTATCTAGAGTTCTTGACTCATTTTCTTTTGAACGAGTTTCCATTTCAGATAATTCTTTTTGGAAGACATCGGTTCTTTTATCACTTGAGATACGATGTTCTAAGTCTCTTTCTTTTAATTTTATCTGCATTTGATTATTAGTATCTGCAGATTGACGCTGAAACTTTACTGCTTGATCTGTAAGTTGTTTTTTTAAGTTATCTAAACGTCGTTCATAGTTATCTACAAGTAATGCCTTTTGATTGGCACCGCCCTCACCTTTCATGTTTTTGTCTTCGACAATCGCTTTTTCT
Organism: Bacteriovoracaceae bacterium; assembly: GCA_023151145.1. Lineage (GTDB taxonomy): Bacteria > Bdellovibrionota > Bacteriovoracia > Bacteriovoracales > Bacteriovoracaceae > Bacteriovorax. The sequence goes on from JAKLJM010000014.1 coordinate 10,176, forward strand.
CTTTGTGTATTATAAATTTCTTTTTGCAATTGTTGTTTTAATTGATTTCGTCCGTTGAGATTATCAGCTTCTAAATTGGTATATTTATTTTGAAAATTACGTAGCAGATCTTGTGTATGATCTTCATACCTTTCCATTAAATTATCAATTTGCTCTCGATTATCATCTTTAGTTTTAAACAAACTGAATTCGTATCGTTGGTTTTGACGTTTCATTTCATCTTCTTTATTTGAAACCATTTCACCCAGTTTACGATTAAAGTATTCAGTCTTTTTATCTAAATTGTCTTTATGCGAACGATTGTTTGAATCGATATCTTTCATCGAATCAGTTTTATTTTGAATCTCAACGATCTTCTTGTCTGTGTTATTTTTATTGTTCTGTAGATTGTGAATGTATTTTTGTTCGTTATCGCGAGAAATTCTTTCATTTTGCGTTTTAAATTCGTCGAATGATTGGGTATATGAATCTTTTACATCTGAAAGTTTTGTTTGAAAATTATCTCTTAAACGTTTTTTTTCTAAACTAAAATCTTCCCTCTCTCCTCTCAAACCGTCGAGAAATTCTTGTTGTTTACGTTCAAGAACTTCACTTGTTTTATCACTAATAAAACGCAATTTATCTTGGTTCTCATCGATTAATCGTTCTTTGTCTTTTACATGATTTTTTTTAAGATCTTCTTCACGGCGTACAAAATTATCTTGAGTGTCTTTGATATTCTTGTCGTAACTTTCTTTCATCTTACGATTAGTCTCGTTGAACTCTTCTCGAGCTCTGGCCAAATCGCGTGAATAATTACCATAATCGTTGTTCATTAAAATGATTCCTAACGTGAACCTCTTACTATTTTAATGAAATTAAGGGTTTTTTTCGCCCCTGATAGATTTTTCCACCCCCCTCCATCGGGCCAAACAATTAACGTAAGTGGCTAATTTAAAAGCAGATTAAAAGCTTGGCACCAAAAGCCAATCAATGGAATCTATTTGGCGGTTGTGGACAATAAAAAAAATTGGAAATTCATTACACTTCCTTAAAAGCACTTAAGATTGCTTTAAATAATTAAAAGGAGAATTGTATGAGATCATTTAAAAATATTGCCGATCTTATTAAGAATAACCGCCTTAAACATCCAAAAAAATATTCACAAAGTGAATTATCCAACGCTTTAGGCTACCGTAATGGTCAGTTTATCTCAAACGTGGAACGGGGTCTTTGCTCAATTCCTTTAAAAGGAATTTCAAAAGTTTCTGAAATTCTCGATATTCCACAAGAAGAAGTAAAATCGGCCATCCTGAAAGATTTTGAAGCCACGTTAGATAAATATATTTCTAACAATCAAGTGGATCGAACGAAAAGAACATTAAATACCACAATTAGCGGTATTCAAGTTTAATTTGAATTCAATAAATCAAAGTATAAGTAAAAAATAGGCCCAGAATTGGGCCTATTTTTTTTGAATCATTTTCATCGCTTTTCGATAATGTAATGGGGATTGATTAGTCCAACGCTTAAACGCTCGCTGAAAAGTGCTCTGCTCTGAAAAACCAAGTAAAAAGCCAATTTCAGTAATGCTCATGGTTTCTTCTGAAAGATATTTTTTTGCCAAGGATTCACGCGTCTGATCCAAGATGCCACTAAAAGTCGTGTTTTTTTCTTGAAGATATCTTTGTAAACTACGAGTGCTCATGCCTAAAAAAAGGGCAGCATCGTTAATTTTTAAATCTTTATTTGAAATCTCTAGAATAATAAAACGCTGCACTTTCTCTATGAGATTTTCATGCTCCTTATCCACTAAAGCATTTTGCTCTACGGCCAATTTTCTTTCATTATTTAAATATGTTTCAAGTGATTTTAGTAATTCGACATTTGAAAATAGAACTTCTGAGTTCCAACATTTATCTCCAACCACAATGGCATTTTTATTTTGATTAAAAAGCACCTTCGTGCCTAAAATCTCTTCGTATTCTTCTTCAATTCCAAGCGGTGAATGATTAAATTGAATTAAACGAAATTTTTCAATTTGAAACATGGGATTTTTAAAACGCATAACAATTCCACCAATTACCATCTCTGGATAAAAATGAGGAAAAGTAAAATCTCCATTAGGGCGCATTTCAATGATATGATGATCATGAAATTCTTCGAGAATAAAAGTCACTTCGGGATTAATCACATTAAAAAAACGCACGATAATTTTTAGCGCATCACCAACTGTGCGCGAAGACAAACAAGCTAACTCCAGTGCATGATAAGCACCATAGGGAATGAGTTTATGTATTCTTAAGTGAAGCAAAGGTTCTTGTTTAAATTTTCTGGCCTCTTCCCATAACTTAAAAGCTTTATCGGAAGCTATTTTTTTTGTGCGTTGAACTTCATCGTAATCAACATTTAAGTCAGTTAAGTATTTACTGATGGGATATTCACTTTTTTTAAGTGAATCAATGAGAACTAATGTTGAAACTGCATTAATGATCGCCATGTAAAAAATTTTACACGAATTTTTTAAGAACGCTCGTGATTTTTTCAACAAATTTTATCGCGTCACTTTGAGTCATAAAAGGAGAAAAAGAAAAACGCAGTGCCTGCCTCGATTCTTCGGCGGTATGGCCCATGCTCATGAGAACTCGATTCTCTTTAATCACGCCAGACGAACAAGCTGAACCTGTAGATAGCTCTACTCCACTCATATCAAATGCAGCTTGTAGCACTTCCGCTTTTACCCCACGAACTAAAAGAAAAATCGTATTTGCATTTCGGGAAAGTGATCTATGAGCAATAATCTCACCTTTCTCTTTTACTAAGGTTAAAAGTGAATCTTCGATCGTCTTTTTTGCCTTTTCTAATTCATCATAATTAAAAGACTCTTCAAAGTGAGTCAAGGCCCACTTAATACTCTGTACACTTAAAGCATTTTCAGTTCCAGCTCGCTTACCATCTTGCTGACTTCCTCCGTGAATGAGGGGAAACCAAGGACAAGACTTATGCAATAAAGTAAAGCCAATACCTTTTAGAGCACCAAACTTATGGGCCGAATAGGTGTAGGCATCGAGTTCTTGTAAGAGAATATTCCAGTGACGAATTTTTCCTACCGACTGAACAGCATCAACGTGGACAAAACATTTATATTTAGTTTTAAGTTTTAAGACTTCATCTAACGACCAAACCACACCCGTTTCATTATTAACCCAAGTCCAATTCATATAGATAGAATCTTCACTTTGACTAAGATAAATTTTTTCTAAAAGCTCATCTAATTCTTTCCACTTCAACGAGGCCAAATCCCCATTAGAATCTGGAGTAAAAAAATAAACGTCGTGACCGAGAGTTTTTAAATAAGACTCAAGCTGAAAAACAGCTGCATGATCTACTGAAGAAAAAATAAAACTAAGTTTCTTTTTGTTTTTGAAAGCATCAAAAGCTACACCTTTAAAAAAAGCATTGATCCCTTCTGAAGCACCAGAATGAAAAAGAACCTCATGAGTTGATTGCAATTGGAATAGATTGAGCAAGTAAGAACTTACGTCTTGGATAGCTTTTCTAGCCTCTCGACCAGATGAATGGAGAGATGCCGGATTTGCAAAAGGAAAATCCCCAGCTTGAAGATGAGTAATTACTCTTTCATCAAGTGGGGATGTTGCATTGAAATCAAAATAGAAACGATTATTGATTAATTTCACCAATAGGATTTCTAATAGCTGACGCTAGAGCTTCTGCACCTGTAGCTACACTAGTTTTTGACATGTCAGACTCAGTTTCTTTAGATTTTCTTACTAAATCACCAAGTGTTGTTGTCGCTAGGTATTCTTTCATAATGATACCAAGGTTCATGAAGTAGTTTTTAGAAAGATGGAATTCAAGTGAATTCGCAGCTTCTGCTTCAGTTCCCACGATATCTCTAGCTGGGTTAATATTCTCGCCTACACAGTCTAGTACGTCTTTAACTGTGATTTGATCCATGTTTCTTGCAAGCACGTAACCACCACCTGGTCCACGTACCGACTTAACGGCTTGACCATTTCTGAGCTTTCTAAAAAGTTGCTCAAGATAGTGCAAACTGATGTTTTGTCTTGTTGAAATCTCTTGAAGTCTTACCGGGTTTCCATTTGAGTGGATAGTAAGATCAAGCATTGCTCTAACTGCGTAACGTCCTTTTGATGTAAGTCTCATTGGTCTCCTCCATAAATCCAATTAGCCTGTAACGACTGGTTTGAGATGATTCTGTTAAGATGTGTGTATTGTCTCTTGCGCTGTCTCTGAACTTCATTCTCGTTTTGCAATCCTTAGCATTGAGTGATGAAGCCGGTGCTCGAGTTCTCATCTTGAAGAACTGAATCTCATGATAAGTATGACTGCTTCTTGAAAGAGAAGTCAATCGTGTTTTTTATTGATAAACGGCGTAAATATGTGAAATTAAGGTAATCTTAAGTAATATAGTTGGGAAATTTGCCAATATTTCCGATAATTTAGGTCACTTTTGCGAATGCAAAAATAAGAGAATATTTTTTTGAAATTTATTTTTTAAGAGGAATTTTTTTCCGATCTAAACACTCAGACAAATGACCAATTAACGATCATCCATACGATAAAGCGAATAATTGCGTGATAATTTTTGAGTGTTATCAGTGGCCGCATTCATATCAATTTTTAATAAGTAATATTTAAATTCATCACCAATTTCTCGCATAATCTCGCGCGAATATCGCTCTCCCCACTCTATGAGAATAAATTCTTTTTCCTCTAGATACATAGGAAGTTCTAATTGAATCAAATCATCTTTTTTTTCTAATCGATAAAGATCAGCATGGAGAATTGAATCGTACTCATTAATTAATGAATAGCTTGGACTTTGTACGGGAGCTGAGGGCTTTAAATCATGTTCATTTCTTTCTTCTTGAACAAAAGCTTTCACAAAAGTTGTTTTCCCCGCACCTACTGGCCCTTCAATAAAAAGCACAAGCGGATGCGCCATGGAGTCTTTAAACTCTGACATAATATTAGTGAGATCACTTTCAAAAACTTTTTTCCAAGATTTAATCATTATTCTCATTATCCTTACATCGAGAAAGAGTGCAACGAGATGTTTTAATGTGAAAAGAATTTCCCATTCCCGAGTAGTGTGCAATGGTGTTTGAAGGGAAATTATTTAATTGTTTATGAATTAAATTGATCAAACTTATCGCGAAATTTCTTAACGACTGTGCCTAGTCCGTCAAAGACTGCTTGAGCAATAATCCAGTGACCAATATTATACTCAACAAAAAGATTTTTTTCTAATAATGGCTCAACACTCTCAAGAGTAAGTCCATGTCCCGCGTGACAACCCCATTTATTGGCTACAATCATTTCTTTTGCGGCAGCAAACTTTTGAAGGTAAGGAGTGATATCCTCACCATTTAAAAATTTTTTCGCATACTCGCCGGTATGAACTTCTACGGCATCAGCATTTAACATAAAAGCTTTTTCTAAAATCTTAGGATTTGCTTCTAAGAAAAGAGAAATTTTTACATCTTTAATATTGGCCTTCAGTTTTTGACAGGCTTCTTCTATACGAATAAAAGTTGAATCATCTAAAAGATCTAATCCACCTTCAGTGGTTTTTTCTTGTCTTTTTTCCGGCACTAAACAAATCCATTCTGGGTTTGAAGCAATAGCAATTTCTACGATCTCAGGATGACTTCCCATTTCTAGATTGAGTGGTTTACCGTAACGTTTTGTCACCAAATGAACGGCTTCTACATCAGTGTCTTGAATGTGGCGACGATCTTCACGTAAGTGAATTGTGATTTGATCCGCTCCGTTTTGTAAGGAATGCACGGCCGCTTCAACAACACTGGGATAATCCTCGCCTCTTTGTTGACGTAAAGTAGCGACGTGATCAATATTTACACCTAAACGAATAGTCATTCTTTATCCTTTCTTTTTACTCTAATTCTTTTTTTACCAGGTCAGATAATTCTTGGCATAACTTTTCAACCAACTCTGCATTTTGACCTTCAACCATAACTCTTAATAGAGGTTCGGTGCCAGAATAGCGCAGTAACACGCGACCTTTGCCACCCATTTTTTCTTCAGCATCTTTAATCGCTTTTTGAATCGATGGAACTTTTTCTAAGTCTGGTTTTTTTGAAACCACGACATTTTTTAAAACCTGAGGAAATAATTCGATTTCACCAACCAAATCTTTTAAAGTCTTTTTAAAATGTTTCATGGCTTCGATGGCCTTTAGTGCTGCCAATGATCCATCACCCGTTGTGGAATGTTTAGAGAAAATGATATGCCCAGATGGCTCTCCCCCTAAAATTCCGTGATTGGCACGCATATGTTCAATGATGTAGCGATCGCCAACTTTTGTACGATGAAATTTAAGACCTAAATCTTTTAAATAAAACTCTAATCCAAAATTACTCATCACTGTACCAACAACCGTATCACCTTTTTTTAGTTCACCGCGATCCAGTAAGAGTTTGGCAAAAAGCCCAATAAGCTTATCGCCATCAACAATGGTTCCTTCTTCATCAACAATTGTTACACGGTCACCGTCTCCATCAATACAGATTCCAATGTCAGCGCGGTATTTTAAAACTTGTTCGCGTGCCGATTCGGGATGTAATGATCCGACATTAAGATTGATGTTCTCGCCGTTCGGAGAAACTCCAATGGGTAGAACTTCTGCGCCTAATTCTTGAAACATCATCGGCGTCACTTTATAACCAGCACCGTTAGCGCAATCTAAAACGATACGCATTCCTTCAAGATCGTAATCTTGATTGAAGGCCGACTTTACTTGGACGATATAACGGCCAAAAACTTCTTTTAAACGTTGAGCATTTCCAAGCTGAGGGCCAACCTTCACTGGCATGAGGCTTGGGTTTAAAACTAATCTTTCGAGCTCTAGTTCCGCAGCATCTGGAAGCTTAAAACCTTTGGCATCGAAAATCTTAATTCCATTGTCATAAAAAGGATTATGGGAAGCTGAAATCATGACTCCTGCATCTGCGCGCATAGAGTGCGTGACAAAAGCCACACCTGGAGTGGGTAGTGGGCCAGTTAAAATAACTTCTCCACCTTGTGAGCAAACGCCCGATGAAAAAGCCATTTCTAGCATATAACAAGACAAACGAGTGTCTTTACCAACAATGATCAGCGGTTTGGTGTTTAGCGGATTGATTGATTGAAAATAATGAACAACCGCTCGCCCAAGGGCCGTGGCAATTTCGCAGGTCATAGGGTAAACGTTAGCTTTACCTCTAATTCCATCTGTACCAAATAATTTTCTTTCACCCATAAAATCTGCCTCTAAATATTATTCTTGATTCACTTTTTCTTCAGTTGCATTCATTTGTTCTTTCGTGCGCTTTTTCAATCGGCCAAAAAGGCCAGAGGCTCTCGTCGCTTGAGCATCGAGGCGAGTGCGAACTTTAATACGCAATGGTTTACCATTTTTAAAAATAATTCGTCTATCCACTTCTTCAAGAGAGATCACGGTTTCAAATTCATCGCGTTCTAGTTGTGAGAGATCAAAAGGTAGAGTTTTTAAACGACTCAATCTCCCCATGGCATCGACTGGACCTTCGACGACTAAGCTCTTAGGATCAATATCAATGGAATCTAGGAGCCTACCTGGTGGCAGCTTATTTTTTACTTGTAATAAAACTGGGACATCCATTTCAACCTTACGATCTACTTCTAATTTAAATTCATGGGGCGTGATACTTAAAACCTCAATACCAAATGGCAATGAGAGATCGGCGGGATGAATATTGATAAAGTAGCGTTTGGGATTATTGGTCTTGTACTTTTCTAAATCAATTTTAAAATCATCTCCATCGCGCAAAACAGTCTTAATAAACGCTTTGGAACCTTTTAATTTAACCTTAACTTCTCGTGGCGCCATATTTGAAATGGCCATTTCATCTGGCAGTGAATAAGTTAAATTAAGCGTGCGCTCAAGCTCAACCGGCTCACTGGAAATGACAAAAAACCAAAGAAAAATAGAAAAGATAAGCGCAATTATTTTTAAAGAATGGCGCTCGCGAACTTCTTTTTTCACTGAACGATATCCTTGGATTTAATGGGCTTTAATCCTGGAGACAGTGCTTCGTGTCCCCAAATATGGCGAAGATATTGTCCCAATTCATTTTCAGTACGACAGTAATAAAAAATTCCTTCGACACATAAATTAATTTTTCCGGTCTCTTCTGAAACCGTGACAACAATAGCATCTGTGGTTTCCGTAAGCCCTAAAGCTGCACGGTGACGAGTACCAAAGTGGCGTTCGATATCAAAGTTTTTAGATAACGGAAGAAAACAGCCTGCCGCTTGAATTTTTCCGTTTTGGATAATTAATGCACCATCATGCAATGAAGAGCTAGATTCAAAAATCGCATAAATCAAATCCGAATGAATTCTCGACTCTAAACGCGTTCCGGTGTTTACATAATTTAAAAGACCATTACTTCTTTCAATAACAATCAAGGCTCCTACTTTCTCTCGCGACATCGCCCCGCAGGCTTCAACAATTTCATCGATCTCAAAATCATGGGTATTTTTATTGAAGAAATTTAAGAATTCTTTCTTCGTCCCAACTGATGCCAGAGCCGTTCTGAATTGATCTTGAAATAAAACCACCGCGATAATAAAAAAGGAATCAAAGAAATGGGCCAGAACCCAATTGAGGGAATAAAGTTTAAAGGTAACACCTAGCCAAAATAAAATGAATAAGAAGCCTACTCCAAAGATCATCTGCACTGCTTTCGTTCCGCGAACGATCAGTAGGATTTGATAAATGAGAATAGAAACAATGAAAATATCAATGATATCTTTAATATTTAAATGAGTAATTAGATTTGGAAAAAAATCCACAAAACCTCTAGCTTTTATTATATGCAAGCTTATCGGTAGAAATAATGAATTTTTTTAAGGATTTTGCAAAGATAAAAACCCTCAATCTAAAAAAAAATTAAATTGAGGGTTATTTGAAAATTAAGCTGCGGAATTGAATTCTTCGTCTTCTTTAAGTAATTTTGCTCTTTCATCTTCTGACAGATTCAATGAGCGCAGTAATTCTGAGGTATAATTCAGTTTTTTACGGATTGCTTCACGAGAGATCCCTAAAGACTTAGCGGCCTTAGACTTATTCCCGTTATGACGTTTTACTTCAGAAAGAATCATTTCTCGCTCAACAATCGCTAAGCGCTCTTTTAAAGCGATGGAATGATCACTTACGTGAGGTAAATCTCCAAAGATTCTTTTACTGGTTGATAAGTCAACCAATGGAGAAGCTGAATCTTTTAATTCTAAATCAGTTATTATATGCGCTTTTGGATTATAAAGGACGGCTCTTTCTACGCATATTTTAAGTTCGCGAATATTTTCCGGCCAATCGTATTTTTTCATTTTCTCTAACAGTTTTGGAGAAAAATTCTTTAACAAGAGACCTTGTTTTTTACATTCAATTTTCAAAAAATAATCCACTAACATTTCCAGATCATCAATACGTCTACGTAGAGGTTCGATATAAACAAAGGCTTTTGAGATCTGTTCGTAAAGCTCGCGATCGAACTCTCCTTTTTGTACCAGGAGAGAAAGATCCTTTGAAGTTGTTACGATTATACGTACATCTAAGCTAAACTTAGTGCCATGAATATGTTTGTCTCTTAAAGTAGCCGCTAACTTCTTTTGAAATGTCATCGGAAGTTCACTAATTTCATGAATCTGAATTGTGCCCCCTAAACATTTAATCAGCTTATTTACTGACTCATCTGGGCTCCAAAATTCTTGTGACAATTCTTCGCGATTTTTATTTTCACAATAAATGGTCTCTAAACCTTTTAAGCCTCTTTGCCCTTCTGTATGTAAAATCTTGGCATAAAGGGATTTACCAACACCTGGCTCCCCTTGAATCAACACAGGAGATTCGATATCTTTTAGTTTTACGATAGTCGAACGCAAGCTCGTGACATGAGGAACTTTTCCGATCAAGGCGTTCTTACGGTCAAAGGCCATAGAGAAACGACGAATTTGAGAACGCTCTGACATTGGAGTGAAATTATAAAATACTGATGAGAAAATGAGCGATAAAACTTTCATCGTCTTTTCATCTTCAATCGTAAATCGATCTTCATTTCGTTTATTTAAAACTTCGATAACACCAATAATTTTATCTTCACGGTTATGAATCGGATGACAAATAATAGATTTGGTTTCAAAGCCAAATTTTTGATCAAACTTTTCATTAAAACGCGAGCTATCCATAATCGTATCAATATTAAGCGCCACTCCCGTGGTAAAGACTGATCCAGCAATACCAACGCGATAATCAAATTTCAATTGATCTTTATTCACTCCCAAAGCGGCAACGGCTTCTAGTTCGTTTGTTTCAGGATTAATCAAAAACACTGAAGCTCTTTGAGCGTTTAAAATTCTAACCACTTCCTCAAGCATTGATTCGATAAAACCTTTCTTGTCTCCAAAATGAGTTATATCTTTAAACAAAGAAAGTAAGAGAGAGAAAATTTCAAAACCATCAGTTGCTTTGGTGTATCTTTCTTTTAAAGCAGCATCAATTAAACATTGTTTTAGTCTTTCTGCAGAGAAGCTTAAAACATAATTTTCTAAGAAGCGATGGATACCTTTTTCTTCATCAATCTCTACTCCGTAAATGATTTTTTGATCCTCTAGTGATTGTGAAAAGGCTCGCACTACTCGACCAGTTAAATCGAGATGATATTTTTTAAATTGCAAGGAAATGAGAAACTCAGTTCCAACTGAAATTCTCTCTGAAGTTGAAAAACCCAAACCAGTGACTGAAATATCCACTAATTTAGCGTCATCTATATATCCATCTTTCCCTTTGGGGGTATCAAACTGAATGAGGAAGCGCAGATCATCCGCCTCTTCCACTGGTATACGGAAGGATTGGTAAAATTTAAATTCTGAAAAACTTGAGAGCATACGGACTCCTCATCATGGACGATTCTTCCGTGCTTTTCGGTCAGTTTATGAAAAACTTTAGAGAAAGTGCCACCAAATGTTTGCGGTCTTGTGATTTAAGGCATTTGGCCGATAGGTTCGTTTGAAGGCAAACTTACAGGAGCATAGGACTCAAGTTTCTTTTCCGCTTCATCTAATTTTTTCTGATTTTGCGAAGTGTGACCGTCTACAAAAGTTCGAATGTCATGAAAGACTGCTTTATGCATCGATGCTTTAAATAGCGCCCAGTACTCTTTGCTTTTTGCGGGATTTGAAGTTGGCAACTCCAAAGTATAAGTAGGAATACTTCTCTCTTGTCCGGCCCAGTTGCCTAAGGAACCAGGAAAAAAAGGATAATTTTCAATGCGATAATCAGAAGCATCCTTACTCATTTGAATTAAGAGCTCCTGAGCTTTATTGGGATCCACGTTATCAGATAGAGATATTCCCGTCGCAAGACTTGGTCCATCGTAATCTAAAATGGAAAGTGGCGAGTGCACAGATATAATTTTATCGGGATTATAACGTTTAATAAGATTCATTTGAAAAACTAATTCAGGCTCACTGCCTGGAGATTTCCCTGGATTCCTTCTTTTATCTCTGCGGTATTTAGAAACCCACATTTTTTGCGCTTCTTTAAACCAATCTTCCGTTGGAAAATTTCTATTTACATCAACTCCCCTAGCATTCGTTCGAGTTGGTCTTCTTTTAAAATAGGAATCTGGATTTACTAAGGGAGCAATAAGAACGACTTTGTTTTCAAAAGATTTTTTAAACTCTGGATCTTGAAGTGAATCGCGCAAATAATACATTAAATCAAAACAAAATTTAATCGGCGTGATTTCATCGCCATGTACCCCACACATAACCATGGTAACATCTTTTTTCGCCAAACCCTCTTTATCGTGGTCTGCTCCAATTTCACCAAAAATTGTCCAAGTCAGTGGATCTCCTAAAACGGAGTCACGGATATGGTACCAAGAGAAGGTTTCACATTCTGACTTTGCCCAACGATACTTCTTAAAAGATGTATCAATCTTCTCACAATAAGCCTTCAGCTTTGAAGTTAATTCAAGATGAAGCCCTTCATGATTTTCTTTATCCAACGCCAAAACGTTTTGCCCATTAACAAATTGCAAAGCACAAAGCACAAGACAAAAGAGACGAACTGAGGCTAAAGTATTTTTGAGCAACATATATATTTAAATCCTAAAAAAATAAACTGGTTTATTATAACGAGAGTTCTATGAAAAAGAAAAGTGTTAGTCTCATTTGTTCCCAACCAAATACCCACAGTGTGCAGCGTTTTTTAGTTGAGGGCAAAAAACTTAAACTTTCCATGAATTTGATTGACATTAAAAACTGTCTCATATCTGACAATTTTACTCCCGTCACCGATGTCGTCCTCCATCGTTCAACCGCACTTAATTTTGATGATTTAGACATTGCGCTTTTGCGTCAGTTTGAATTAAAGGGCGCTTTTGCCTATAACTCTGCAAAGGCCCTTTTATTAACCAGAAACAAAGAAAGACAAATCATTGAATTAAAAAATTTAGGCCACACTCCACCTCCAAGCTTATTTCTTAGAGGAAAAGTGGATCAAGCTCATTTAGAAAATGCCCTACACCTTGAACTAGATCGATGGCAGAAAAAAAAATACGCTAATATCCCCGATCAATTTGTCCTTAAAACGGTACGTGGAAATAAGGGAATTGGAGTCAATTTAATCAATGGACGCGAATCTTTATTGTCAATACTTGAAACATTTTGGGCCATGGGAGATCAACGTTTTATCCTACAACCCTTTTTAAACCATAAATTAGAGTACCGACTTTTCTATCAGAAAGGAAAATCTCCGATCATTGTAGAAAAAAAATCGCACAATGGATTTAAGGCCAATGCCCAACGATCGACGACTAAATTATTGAACGAAAAACCAAATGAATTAAAAAGGACGCTAACAAAAATGGCGGAGAATATTGCTGATAAATTTGATATCACTTATGCTGGTTTTGATTTTTGGCAATTAGAAAGCGGAGAAATTATCATTGGTGAAGTTAATCCTATGCCTGGATTCGAAAATATTGAAGAGCTCACCAACAAAAATATTGCTCGTGAGCTCTTAGAATTATTTGTAAATTAATGAACGATTTTTTTCCTGACATTCTTTTTCGTACTGATCTAACCAATCTCTTTCTTGATCAGTTAAAAGTTCATATTCAATTAGATCATGATCAAAACCGACAAAAACTAAATTTTTAAAACGTAACATTTTAGGAAACGTCGGGTGTTTTTCAACTGCCACAACATTCTCTAAACGCACGCCCCCAAAACCAGGTAAATAAATTCCTGGTTCAATCGAGCCCACTGTTCCTTCTTTTAGAGGAATATTTGAAGTGGTTGAAAGTCTAAAGCCACCTTCATGAACATTGATCCCAACTCCATGCCCAGTGCCATGAGCATAATTTTGTCCGTACTGAAAAAGGGGTTGGCGAACCACTCCATCAATAACCGATCCCCAAGTTCCCTCTGGAAATACCGCATTTAAACCGTGTAACAGTCCTTTTAAAACTAAAGTATAAATTTCTTTTTGTTTATCAGAAGCTTTTCCTCCCGATAAAAAAGTTCTGGTTGTATCAGTGGCATAACCTGATTCGTAATAGCCACCAGAATCCAGTAAAACCATTTCATTTTCTTTAAAAACAATTTGATCACTTGGTGAAGAAAAATGAATAATTGAAGAATTTGCACCGAAAGCCGCAATGGTATTAAAGGACTGAGAAAGGGCGCCAGTTTCTTTATAGAATTCATTACATTTATGAAAATATTGTAGCTCTGTTAAATGTTCGCTTTTTTTCACTTGTTCTTTCGTCCACATAATTGTGTTGAAGATCGCCTGATCAGCACGATTAAAAGAGCTCTCCATCGATAAAAGTTCCACTGCATTTTTATTTGCATGAAAAGGAACCAGACCCAAAGAATTATTTACGCATTTTTCTGGGCCAAAAAATGTCGTTAGTTTTTCAAAATCACTAGCGTTGATTGTTCGATCCGAGTAATAAATGGTGTCATATGCATAGCTTTTCTCTCCTAAAAGAGTCCGGCAATCATTTTCATAAAACTTAATTGTCTGAAGGAATTTTTCTAAAGCGTGAAACTCTCCCACCATCACTTCAACGGCTTCATTTTCAAATTGACCATCTAAATTCTCCATCAAAAGAAAAACTTTTTCGTATGTGGCCAGAGCTTTTGCTCTAAATGTACTTTGAAAAGGGAGTTCATAACGACGAGTATTCGTAAGCCAAGCAATAGAATCGAGTTGCGAGATAAAGATGGCTTCACCTGGTTTTAAGATTTTTTTCAACTTATCAGAAGTAGTCTCTCCCACTAACGAAATATCTAGTTCATGAATCTCTCCAACACTGGTTGGTGATTGAAATTCGATAACTTTAGTGAGTTCACCATTGAAGAATTTTTTAACCGCACATACATCTTCAAATCTCTTTGCGAGAAATAAATCAGTGCGATCTGCTTCTAAGCCTAACTTTTTGGTTTTTTGCTCTTTTAGCCAATTCATCATGGCTTCTTGAATTGATACTCCGTAAGGAACTTTTTGCACTTCAATCACTTCAAGATCGCATTCAAGATCTGCTTGTTCGTAGTAACGACCATCAACAAATAGTTGTACTTTACCTTTAACTGGAACTAAAACTTCCGCGGTTGAACCCGTGAAATTTGTCACATAATAACGATGACAATCTTCTAGGGGAACATACTCATTTAAAAAAATATCCGAGCTAGACAAATAAAAAGCCTCTAGTTTTTCTTTGCCTAAAAACGACTGTAACTTCTTAATATTTGATCGAGTGATAACTTGAT
>JAKLJM010000461.1 GCA_023151145.1 Bacteriovoracaceae bacterium
AGTTGTGAACAAATTTAACCAACCGTTTATTGAGCGTTATATGATCAACCACCTCGGCCACGCTTGGTCAGGTGGAGATGCTAAGTATCCCTACAACGACCCGAAAGGTCCAGATGCTACAAAACTCGTCATTCAGTTTTTTAAAAAATACGGATTATAATTATTTTGAAAACAAAATAATTTTTAAAAGCTTAATGAAGCGTTCAGCATCAAAGGGCTTAGCGAGCGTATAGACATCGTCATTATAGAGGTGCTGGACAGCTTTAGGGTCTCCTGCCAATACCAAAACCTTCATATGGTGTGATAAAAAATTTGGATCTTGCTTAATTTCTAACAAAGCTTCACCATCAATTTTTGGCATATTGATATCAGTGATTAAAACGTCAAACTTTTCGTTCCTAAGTTCTTTATAAGCTTCTAAACCATTTCTAGCGTAGCTTACCTTGAACGAGGAATCGTTATCCATTCCCTCAATAATCATTTGAATCATTTCTCTTAATTGATCATTATCTTCGGCCACCATGATTTTTTTTGTCATATCATCCCTCAGTAAATAATATTGATCCCATCGGATCAAAGTCTTAAAATCAAAAATATTTTTTATGTTATAATAAACTGTCCGATAGGAATTTAAATTTTTATTGAGGTTCGTATTCCGAGAAAAATACTAATCTATTCTGCCGATGCTGAATGGAGAAAAACACTTGCTAAAGAAGTTAGGACACATCCAGATGTGGTGGTGACAATTGGTCAAAACCGCAGCGATGCAATCGGGCATTTATCTGCTGATGAATACAATTGTTTAGTCATAGATGATTCTTATTCTATTAAAGACATTGAAATACTTTTAAAATATTTAAACTCTAATCGTTCAACAACGACGATCTTTTTTATCAGCAAAGATTTTAATCTTTTTAAAGATGTCCTATATACCTTCGAGGATTTTAAATTAAATCTCATCGACGCACCTATTGATGCCAAAGAGCTATCAGAAACCATTATGCGCAGTCTATTTACCATGGATCACTCCACTGAAGTAGATCGACAAGTCAGAATGAATATTCAGTTTTTAAAGATATTCACTGATGCAACCAAAAAAATATTAAGTGACTTTTGCGGACTACAAAAAGTTGACTTTCAAAAACCTCAGCTTCTAAAAAAAGAAGGATGTCTTCCCTACGCCATTCGCGGACAAATAGAATTAAAATCTGATCTCTTTCAAGGGACTTATATTATTCATTTTGATCAACGAACTTACTTAAAAATCGTTAACCGTTTACTAGGTAGTAATGACAAAGAAATCAGTGATGAAAATAAAGATTTTGCTGGTGAAATTGTTAACATGATTTACGGACAAGCTAAAATTGATTTGAATTTAGCAGGCTATAACTTCGAAAAATCTTTTCCAAAATTTGAAGTTATGCCCTACCCTTTAAAACCAGTTCACCCCATGGTTCAATTAATCATTGCGAGTGAAGAGGGCGAGATTGAGATTCTAATAGAAATAAAAAAAATGCAGGGCTATGTTCTATAGCCCTGCATTTACTAAATTAATTCACACGATAAATTTGTCCACGACCATCTACAAAGAAACCATCTGCAGTTGAAATATGTTTCATCCAATTCTTAACAGTGTAAACAATTTCTACTGAAGCACCGGCAATAACATTTTCTTCAGATCCAACATTTGAGATAGCGATTAATTGAGAAGTGGCATCTAAATCAAATCCCCAAGTTACATTGATATTTTTTGGAGAAACTCTAATCCCATTTAAATATTTTCCCTTACCTTTATGAGTACCACCATATTGGAACTTTAAAAAGTGCTGTTTTGGGAATCGACCAGTTCCCCATTTCATGAACCACAAAATCTTTATTATCTGTTCTTGGAAGTACTGATATTGCGGCCATTGGGTTACTTGTTACAACTGATTTACCTTCTTTAATGGTCGGGATAATTTTTTGTCCGATCGCAATCAATTTATCAATAACCATGATAATTGAATTTACAGCGCCACCAACTTTACCAGTTTCTGCTGGAGTTTCGTTGTTAAATTTTTCAGGAATTTTAACTGTATTTCCGGCCATTAAGTCAAATTCACTTGATTTTAATTTTCTAAATTGTTCTTTAGAAATTGTTTTAATTGGAAGCTCTTTACAATAAATTCTTTCACCTTTAATCAGAACTGTATCTTGATTCTTTTTAAGGTTCTTACATTCGCTTGGAATAACTTGTTTGATACCTTTTTGAAAAAAGTTTCCTTCTTCTTCTGGTGATGGTGTAAATGCATAATTGTAGCCTTCAACCATTCTCTTACCACTAAAAGCAGAAGCAACACCTGTGGCCAACACTGATTGTGTTGAAAGCACTAATACTAAACCAAGAGTAGCTTTTTTCATACGATATCCCCCTTTGGAAAACCCTGTGGAAAACTTTGTGGCAAAATAGCATGCTTCGAGATTTTGGCCACTCTTAAAAAGAGAATAAGTAAATTTTACATAGTAAAAATTGAGGAAAAAAATCTCTAAATTTCGCTTGCTCCAAAAGAAAAATATGATTATTAATGATGCCTATGAAGAGTCAAAACGATAAAAATAACTTCCGTTCTTCTAATGGAAATTCTTCGCCTCAAAACCGAGGACAGCAGACTTCTTCCCCGCGATCCAAAAATAAACATGTCTTTGAAAAAAAACCCGGACTCATTTATCACGGGCGATTCATCGCTCCCGATAAACGCCGACTATTTATGGATTACTTTCAAACTATTTACCCTATTTTCGAAATGCGATTTTCTAAAAATAATCCACCTCCGGCCGGTGACACCCAAAGACCACTTTTAAGACCAGTCTATTGGCTAGGAAACTGGCAATTCGCTTGTTTAAACTATTACCATCCACCTAAAGGAACAGAGTATCGTTGCCTAAAAGCTGAACTTTTCCCGCCCTTTATGCAAAAAATCGTTAAAGACATAGAACTTATCACTCGCGGCTACTTTCCCGCTAAAGACGTTCCGAAAAATTGGCATTTAAATACTTGTTTAATTAATTTTTACGGAACTGATAAACGCGATGGAAAAAACGATGATACGGCCAGAGTAGGTGACCATAAGGACTTTGAACCAGGACCTGTCGCTTCTTTATCATTTGGAGAAAGAGCATTTTTTCAGTTTGTTTTTGGTAATCAAAAACTCAAACAAAACGTCGCCTATGAAAGATGGCTAGAAGATGGCTCCTTACTCATTTTTGCGGGCATCATTTCATCTTAAATCTTCAGGAATTTGAAACCCGTAGAATCAATCTCACCTTTCGTTATGTCCCAGTAGAACACGTTTATGATGTTAAAGAATTTCCCCAAACAAGCTTAGAAGACATTGCCCCCTACATAGATCAACTCGCCCTAAAATCAAAAACTTTTCAAGAAATTGCCCTTGACTTACGCAGAACTTACGCCTAGACTTTTTCTATGGCATTAACACAAAAACAAAAAGAATTTTATCAATATATAGTCGATTACTTCAAACAGTATGGTCATGCCCCTACTCAAAAGGAAATGAAAGACCATTTTGAATTGAAATCTTTTGGCTCAGTTCAAAAATATCTGCAATACCTTATTAAAGAAGGATTACTTGAAAGTAATTGGAATGAAAGACGAGGTATCGTAGTTAACGAAGTCCAAAATACTTCTCAGACTTTAAATCAATCTTACTATGACCATGATTTAATCACCCTACCAATGCTCGGTGAGATTGCGGCCGGAAAACCAATTGAAGCCATTGAACAAGTGGCAGAAAAAATTACATTTCCAAAAACTCTTTTCCCAAAATTTCAAGCTCATGAAAAATATTTTGCCCTTACTGTTAAGGGTGATTCAATGATTAATGCTGGAATCCTGAGCGGAGATCTGGTCATTATCAAACATCAAAAAGTAGCGCGCAATAATGAGATTGTTGCCGCAATGATTAATGACGATGTTACCTTGAAGAATTTCAAACATGAAGGAAAAACAGTTCAACTAATTTCCTCAAACCCTAAGTACTCTCCCATCCAAGTGGATGAATCACATAACTTCGAACTTTTGGGTGTTTTAGTTGGACTCATCAGAACCTATTAGAAAAATTATCCATGTCGATATGGATTGTTTTTACGCACAAGTAGAAATGCGTGATAATCCCAAATTAAGATCTGTACCTTTAGGCATTGGTGGTCCACCGAAAAGCCGAAGTGTTCTGTGCACGAGCAATTATCTGGCCAGAAAGTACGGCGTAAAATCGGCCATGCCCGTTGATTATGCGCTAAAGCTTTGTCCATCACTTGTCATCGTTGCCCCAAACTTTAAAAAATACAAAGAAGCCTCTGAAATCATCTTTGATATTTATCAAGAATACACAGACAAAATCGAAACTCTTTCTCTTGATGAAGCATATCTTGAAATTCCCAGCCATTTAAATGCCACAGAACTAGCGAAAGAGATTAAAAATAAAATCTTTTTAAAAACCGGACTCACCTCTTCGGCGGGAGTTTCCTATAATAAGTTTCTTGCAAAAATGGCCAGTGACTGGAACAAGCC
>JAKLJM010000462.1 GCA_023151145.1 Bacteriovoracaceae bacterium
ACTTCGTTTGAAGCCGTTGAAGGATTTAAAAAAGCTGGAATAGCGATTAAAGATATCAAAGCATTTAAAGGTGCTACAGAAGCTTTTCAAGCACTCAAAGCAGGTCAAGCTGATGTGATCGTTATCGATGAAGCTGTTGGCTTCTATTATGCTGGATTAGATGCAAAGACTTTCATTATCTCTGGAACGGCCATGAAACCAGAGCCAATTGGAATTGCCGTGAGAAAAGCAGATAAAGCGCTTCACGCAGATTTAACAAAAGCACTGGCCACCATTAAAAAAAATGGAACGTTTAATAAAATTTATAAAGAATGGTTAAAAACAGAACCAACTTTCTAAATAGAGATAATTTTTAAAAAGAAGTGAGAGTGCATGGAAGCTGAATTAGGATTTTGGGCTTTTTCAAAAATAGTGGTTATACCTCGTTTGTTCGACGGTATGCTCATTACATTGAAATTAACCATTATAACAGGAACATTAGGATTTATTTTTGGAATGTTGATTGCACTTCTTAGAATTTCAAGACTAAAGTTTTTGAATTATTTTGCCATCGTCTATATTACTCTTTTTCGAGGCACTCCACTTCTTTTACAAATTCTCTTTGTCTACTTTGCGCTCCCAACACTTTTTGATATCACCCTTGATTCTATGCCCGCAGGAATTTTGGCGCTTTCCTTAAATGCCGCTGCCTATTTAGCAGAAATTTTTCGAGCCGGAATTTTATCGATTCCTAAAGGTCAAATGGAAGCGGGCCGAGCCCTTGGTCTTAGTCACAATCAAGTGATGTTTAAAATTATTATTCCACAAACTTATCGCAGAATTATTCCCCCAGTCGTGAACGAATTTTCAGCGCTGACTAAAGAAACATCGTTGGTGTCAGTAATTTCACTTTCTGAGCTATTATATGTCACTCAAAGAATTGGAGCTAAATATCTTCGCCCATGGGAAGTTTATTTTTGGGCCGCCTTAGGTTATTTATTAGTGGTCCTCGTCTTAAGCTTCACAGCTTCATACTTAGAAAGAAAACTTGAATCAAAAGGAGGAGTTTAATGTTAACTTCCCAAGAAACAATCCTAAAAGTAGAAAATCTCACTAAATCTTTTGGCACAAATTTAGTTTTAAATAATCTCAATAATCAAATTAAAAAAGGTGAAGTTGTCGTTGTTATTGGTCCCTCTGGTTCTGGTAAATCAACTTTTTTAAGATGCCTTAATCATCTAGAAGAGCCTAGCTCTGGAAAAATTTGGTTTCGAGATGTTCCGATTGGTTACGAATTTAAAAATGGTGAATTTAAGACCGCCAAAGAAAGTGTACTCGATCATCAAAGAAGTAAAATAGGAATGGTGTTTCAGAGTTTTAATCTCTTTCCCCATTTAACTGTTATTGAAAATTTAGTTCTCGCTCCAATCTCTGTTAATCATTTGAATAAAAATGAAGCTACGAAAAAAGCAGAAGATCTTCTGCAAAAAGTTGGTCTTAGTCATAAAAAAGATGCCTATCCACGCGAGCTTTCTGGAGGACAACAACAAAGAGTGGCCATCGCGCGCGCGCTTTGTATGGAACCTGAAATTATGCTTTTTGATGAGGCCACATCTGCACTTGATCCCGAATTAGTTGGAGAAGTTTTAAAAGTGATGAAGGATCTTGCTATATCAGGTATGACCATGGTGGTGGTTACTCATGAAATGGGCTTTGCTAAGGATGTTGCAGATCGAGTGATTTTTATGGATCAAGGTGTAATTGTAGAAGAAGGATTACCCAAAGAAATTTTTGAAAATCCTAAAGAAAAACGCACAAAAGATTTTA
>JAKLJM010000015.1 GCA_023151145.1 Bacteriovoracaceae bacterium
CTGATCAAAAACATCGACTTAAATAATTTCATTAGACTTCCTCTTAATAATTTATATTAATTCTAATGGTGAAATAAAAAATCAGAAATCACCCAAAAGGGTGATAAGTGGAAAATAGATTTAACTACGATGAAAACTTAAAGTTTTAAATTTGAGCACTTTTAAACAACGGAATTTCTAAGACATCACCATTAAAGTTTAATTTCTTTAATTCTTCTCTAAAAACATCTACAGAAATATTTTGGCTTAACGGTGGGAAAAAATCATCGTGATGATGAGGGATAATCACCTTTGGTTTGATGATTGAAGCCATCTTGGCGGCGATTGCTTGAATCTGACTATGGCCTTGCAGTGGAGCTAGAAAATAGTCGACTTCTAGATCGCGATAAATTTTTAACTCAGGATCAGTAGCACCAGCAGAGCTCATGAAAAGAATTTTTTTACCCTGTGATTGAAAGAGATATGTTTGCACCAAGCCTTTCGGGTAGAGCACGCCTAAATGGCATGAGCCTAAACAACCCATGATCCCGCAGCGGTGTAATGTGGACATTACTAAGGGCATATCAAATTTCACGTGAGCACTGTGAAAGGCTCTAACCTTTAAGTTTTTTAGAAGTAATTCTTTGTTATTTGCAAGAAGTAAACGATCACGAGGAACACCACGGATATTTAAAATTTTTCCAGTGAGTCCAGGAGCGAAAACTTTTACTTCAGATTGCTTAACGATATCTGGAATGTCGTAAGTATGATCGAAGTGTCCATGACCCACCAAAATGGCTTCAGTGTTCTGAAAAGATTTGGCATTAAAGGGAGAAGCTTCACCTTTTCCGCGGGATAAGAAGGGATCAAAAGCAATCTCCCCTTCTTGGGATTTAAAAATAAAACCAGCAGTACCAAGCCAAGTGAATTCCATACTTCCTCATCGAAATTAATTTGGATATATCGATATTATACTACTCAGCTTTTTTGGGTTGTGTTTTTTTCTTGTTAAAGTTTCTAGAACGAAAATTATTGGTTGGTTTTTCTCGTGCTTCGATAATCGCCTTGGCCTTGCCTTTAGTTAATAACCTACTGTCGACCACGGCTTTTGAATGAAAACTGTGGTTTTCAATTGGGGTAATGCTTTTTCCAATAAGTTTTTCAATGTCTTTAAGAAATGCTTTTTCCTCAGCATCACAAAAGGAAATGGCCGAACCACTTCTTCCCGCACGTGCGGTTCTTCCAATACGGTGAACGTAATCTTCGCTTACATTTGGTAAATCAAAATTAATTACGTGAGAAATTTCATCAACATCAATACCTCGAGCCGCAATGTCGGTAGCAATTAACACACGAGTTAAGCCATTACGAAAATTTTCAAGTGCGCGTTGTCTGGCGGATTGAGATTTATTTCCATGAATAGCTTCTGCAGTAATATTGTTTTTACCGAGAAATTCCACAACTTTATTGGCACCATGCTTAGTTCTGGTGAAAACAATGACTTTTTTCAAATCTTTGTTGAGTAAAACTTCTTTTAAAAGTGGTCTTTTGTTTTCTTTTTCTACGAACATCACAGATTGTTCAATTAATTCTGCAGTACTAGAGACCGGAGTCACTTCTACTTTTACAGGATTACTAAGAATCGAGCTTGCTAGTTTTTCAATTTCTGGTGGCATGGTAGCCGAGAAAAATAAGTTATGTCTTTTTGCTGGAAGGAGTTTAAGAATTTTCTTAATGTCATGAACAAAACCCATGTCGAGCATGCGATCTGCTTCATCTAAAACAAAAACTTCTAATTGATTAAGTCTAATAAAACCTTGGCCAATTAAATCTAAGAGACGTCCAGGAGTTGCAACCAAAACATCTACGCCCTGAGCGGTAGCGCGAATTTGTGGATTTTGTCCAACACCACCAAAGACAACCGCAGTTTTAATTCTTAAGTGTTTCCCGTACTGAGTGAAGCTTTCATGGACTTGAATGGCAAGCTCTCGAGTAGGAGTAAGAATTAAGGCGCGAACATGTCTAGGTTGAATTTTAATTTTATTAATATAAAGATTATGAAGAATGGGAAGGGCAAAGGCCGCGGTTTTACCGGTACCTGTCTGAGCACAACCTAAGAGATCACGGCCCTTTAAAAGTGAAGGGATAGCCTCACTCTGAATGGGAGTAGGCTGGTTATATCCAGTTTCTTCTAGGGCTTTTTGAATTGAGGGGTGAAGATTGAGAGACTTAAAGCTTGAATTTTCAATAGTTGTGATCATTTATATATATCCTAAAGTTAGAAGGGACAAAGTACAGTGTCCTATCTCCATAAGCAACATCATTTCATGAAATTGCCCTAATTCTCACAATACCTGTAATTAATACAATCTCTCTAGCAAGGATTTATTGAGGTGTTATGCTGGGGAAAATGATGAGGTTTATGATGAAAGTATTAATGACTTTGTTGGTGAGTTTATTTACGTTTTCGAGCATGGCCTTTGACTATCAAGTTATGGGTGAATATCGTTCGCGAGAGGGAGATAGTCTACAGTTCAATTATACTGACTTTAAGACATATCCAGTTGGACTTAATATTGAATTCATAAAAGATACAGAGTTTGATTATCTTCGAAACATATCATTAATTTTAACCTTAGCTCAATATCATCAAATCTTTAATCAAAGTTATGAGGTTCAACAAAATATTGCCTTGAGTGAAACAAGGGATTTGATTGCTTCAAAAACATCTAATGGTTTAAAAATTGAAATTGTAGAATATACAAATGAAAAGAGAAAAAAAGTTGGAGCAACCCAAACTTTAAATCTAGAAATTAGTCAAAACAAAATTCTTTCAATGAATATCGTGGCCACAAAAATGCGTGCCGGAGTTTTATTTTCTTACGGGCAAAAAGAAGCCTATCAATCAAGTGCGAAACTTGAAAAAATTAAAGATGGTCTTGAATACAGTCAAACGAGATTGGTATCACAAGATGATTTTAATATTTTTAAGTAACGATTTATTGAAATTTTAAATTGAGACCTTTAAAGAAATTTCTTAAAAATTGATCACCGCACTCACGGTAGTTAGGGTGATCTTTTTTTCTAAAAAAGGCACTTAGCTCAGAGCGACCAAATTTAAAACCTGCAGCTTCTAAAATATCATGTAGGTCTTCTTCTTTTAATTGAAAGGCTACTTTTAATTTTTTTAAAACAACATTATTGGTCACAGGAAGTTCAAAAGGAGCTCGAGGGCGAGAATCGTCTTTTCCTCTTTTATAAAAAACTAGGCCATCTAAAAAATGTGCCATCGTATCATCATCACATTGAACAAAGCCCTCTTCGTCTTCACTTTTTAAAAACGAGATCATCTCTACGGGTGTAATTGTTTTACCAGAGAGCTGAATGATTTCAATCATCTTAGCTTCGTTAATATTGAGCAAATACCGAATACTTCTTAAATAGTCATTAGTGATCATATAGTTTCCAAGTTTTAGATAAGACTACTTACCTAATTTTGAGGGACTTTCATAGGTCATTTTTAAATATTCATTAGTTTCTAGGGCGATATAGTCTTTTAATTCAGGAAGAGCATGGCTTGCACGTTCGGAAAACTGGGAGGCCGTCTCGTGAGGACTTTTAACGAGCCCATGTTTTTTTATTTTTTTTAAAAAACGGTGATATCTTTTTTGAGCGTAATTAGAAGAGTGATGGTTAAATAGGGAGGGTAATAAATAAAAAACACCCATACCGAGAGTTAATATTAGGATAAACATCCATCCGATGGAAATTTTATTTCTAAAAAAGAATGAGAACAGACGACTTTGGCGATCACTATCTAGATTAAATAAAACAGCATCAAATTTTGAATTAAAAGCATCTCCCCAAAGACTAATTGTTTTTAGATAACCAAATCGATCTTGGAAAAATGTGGGATTTAAAGTGTTAGCAATGGTTGCGTTTGAAATTCTTAAACGATCAGGAAAGACCATTTCAGTTGGATCAACCCTCACCCATCCGGTGTTTTTTAAATAAACTTCTACCCAAGCGTGTGCATCTAATTCTCTTATGATGAGTGAATCATCATAAGGATTAATCTCCCCACCTAAAAAACCAGTTACTATACGAGACGGTAAACCTATTAAGCGTGAAAGATAGGCATACCCTGCTGCAAAATGAGAGCAATATCCTTCTTTGCCCGTGAGTAAGAATGTTTCCAGAGAATTATAGTTAGGTGGAGTTAATGAGTATTGAAAACTTCGAGCTGAAAATACTTTGTTTAATCGTGATAATTTTTCTTGGTCAGTCAAGATCAGATCTTCATCTTTAAAATAAAGATTAAAGACTTCGTCTTTTTGCGTAGATTTTAAACGAGTGGATTTCTTCATCATGAGAACTGTCATCTGATCATTTTTTAGATTAGTTGAACTAACGCCATAAGATAATCCGTTTCTTTTAGGAGATTTTAATTTGTAACTATTGTCTAAAAATTCAAAATAAGATTGATTAATGTCAAAAACATTAAAGCGAGGTTTTGATAAATCGAGAAATGGCAAGTAGTCCACTGGAATGGAGCTGGTTTCTATTTGATATTCGAGAGCCTGACCTTTGAGATCATTTTGTTCTAAGGTGGTTTTTTCTTTAATGGCCAAATTTAAATTTCCAGAACGCCATTCTGATAAGTGGTAATCCCATAAAACCATTTGTCGCCAATAGGTGGAAGCGGGATCTTTTAATTTTTCATTTAATCCATAGACTTTAAACACTTTGTTGGAGGAAAGATTTAGCGGTCCAAGTTCTTTAAAGTTTAAGTCTGCACGATTGCCAGTAAATAAAACAGCACTGTTGTTGGTATTTAAAAATCCCTGAGTGAATCTAGGGAAAGTATAAAAAAGGACCAAGGCAAAAATAATTGAGGGAGTAATTAAGAGAATTAAACGTCGAAAGTTAATTTGCGCAAGCTTATGTTGGCGAATTGTTAATATGTAATAAAAATAATAAATCATTTTTGTAAGGCCAAAAAGAAAAATGATAAAACTTGGATTTAATAAATAAATCCCGGCTTCCGAGAGCGCTAAGATCAAAAACATATTAAAGTGGTCATTCTCGCTATCTAATTCCCAGAACTTTAATCCAGCGAGAATAAAAACAAAGGAGATGGCACTTTCAGCTTGTGTCACTTTGGGAAACGCACTTTTTAATAAAAAATATGAGCCGATTAAAAGGAGAACTTTAAAGATCATTTGCAGCTTTGGGTTTTTAAAAACAAAAGCGAGCATAACGGTAATTGCGGTATAAAAAATAATGATCGATGGGACTTCTCCCCAGAGTAAGCTTACGTTACTAATAATGATGAGTAGAGTAAGTAATCTAATGTTCATATAAGCCTAAAAATTTAAAACATTGTTCTAGATGCCCTTTCCCGTTACCAAGTTCAAATACAAGAGTGTCGTTAACCATTAATCCAAAGTCATGACCATTTTGATAGGAGTTAAAGAGTTCGAAAGCTGCTTGTTCTAATTTTGATTCGATAATGTCAGGAGTGTCATCAGGCTCAATTGATACATGTGTAAGTTGTTTTAGTTGTTCAAGTGGAATTTGAACTAAGACATTCATTTGTCCATTTTTAGCAAATCGTTTCCAGTCGAGTCGATTAAATGAATCCCCTAGTTGATATTTGCGATACTGAATGAGATCATCATCACTTTGCTGATTATTACTTAATTGATTTTGTTTTAAAGCATTTGAGTAATGAGAAATTCTCGCGGGAAATAAAACAAGCTCAAGCTGAATAGGAAAAAATGTAAAACAACGAAAAAATCCTAAGGGAAAATCTGTTTCTAGAAAAACCCCAGGGATGAGTGTTTGTCCTCTTTTGGAAACCTTTAAAGGGATTTGAAGACTAGTGTCTTTTTGAAAATTTAAAGACTCGATGGGAAAGTTTACTTCTTCGATAAAGTTGCTTTTAGGCATCTTAAGTTTTAATTCGAAATTGTTTTGTTTGTTATAAGAAATAAAAATGATGTTTAAAAAAGCTAACTCTTGTCGATGGCCGGAGACACCGATGGCCGTTTAAACAAGAGAACATAGTTGTTAGCATAAATTAAACCAATGACCAGTAAGAGAAAATTTAGACTGAGAACTTTAAGCCCATTTAGTGTGGGAAGAATATAGATGGGATGCTCTTTCTTTTTCGAGAGTGCAATTCGTTTTAAAAAATATTGGTTTAAATGATTAAACACGACCATCAATCGTTACTGTTTGAATGAGGTTTTGGCATAACTGCAGTTCTTCGGCTTGCGATAAACCTTGAAGGGTGGCAAGGCGGTGTGAAATGACCGCAGGTAAGATGGCTTGAACATCGTCTGGTAAAACATGTTGGCGATGATGAATCATGGCCCATGCTTTACTGGCTTTAATAATATCCTTACCAGCTCTAGGACTTAAACCACGAAAGTGGGCATTGCTTCTAGAGGCGTGAAGCAGGTTTAAAATATATTGATAGATCTCTTCAGCGACGTGGACTTCTTGAGTAAGTTTAAAAGCTTCCATTAAGCTCTTATCGCTAAAAACCGGCTTGGTGATTTGTAGGGCTTCTTGATGATTGTCACTGGCGAGCATTTGTTTTTCAAAATCACTAGCAGGATAGCCAAGTTTAATTTTCATCATGAAACGATCTAACTGAGTCTCGGGTAAAAGATGTGTTCCAATTTGATGGCGAGGGTTTTGTGTGGCGATAACAAAGAAAGGTTCAGGCAAAGGAATAGTATTTCCATCTAGCGTAACTTGTTTTTCTTCCATGGCTTCTAATAATGAACTTTGTGTTTTCGGTGTCCCGCGATTAAGTTCATCGGCCAAAATAAATTGATGAAAAATTGGCCCTGGAATCATTTGAAATTTTTCTTCTTTGGCAGAATAGATCTGCATGCCTAAAAGATCAGTGGGCATTAAGTCGTTGGTGAATTGTACACGGGCAAAGCTTAATCCACAAAGCTTGGCTAACGTTTTGGCGAAAGTTGTTTTCCCTACACCTGGTACATCTTCAATGAGTAAGTGTCCGTGTGAAAGGAAACAAGCTAAGGCTAGTTTTACTTCGTGATCTTTGCCGAGAACAGATTTATTGGCTTCTAGAATAAAGGAATTGATTGTTTCTTTCATGGATTTGCCTCAAGTACATTTATCCTTTAATGCTAATGGAAAAATGAAATTAAGGGCAAAAAAAAGCCACTCCGAAGAGTGGCTCATTCTATTCTTGATAATTAAAATCGAGATTAGTAACGGTTTCCACCGTCTCTTCTACCGCCGCGATCTCCACCACGGTCACCACGGTCTCCGCCGCCTCTTGGGCCACGGCTAAAACCACCGCCGCCTTCTCTTGGAGCCATTGGCTTAGCTTCAGAAACTGTTAAATTTCTTCCGTTAAACTCTGTTCCATGAAGACTAGAGATAGCATCTGCAGCTTCTTCTGGAGAAGACATTTCAACAAAGCCGAAACCTTTGCTTCTTCCAGTGTCACGGTCCATAACTACTTTTGCAGATTCTACAGTTCCGAACTGGCCGAATTTTTCAGCTAGCTCTTGGTCACGAACAGAATAAGCTAAGTTTCCAACATAAATCTTCTTACCCACAAACCCTCCTTAAGGCGCTTGGTGAGCCGCTTAAAGAGACAGGGGTCATCGAGACGAACACAGTACTTTACGCGGACATATTAAAAATAAATGCCTGAATCAGGCACTTTTTTAAGATACACCATTTTTCTATAAAAACAACTAACCTAGCTCTTAAAAAGTTTGACAACCAATCATTTTTTGCAGTTTAGCTGCTCTTCAATGACTAATTGTTTGAAAAGATTAGGAAGATTGACAAAAAATCGGCCCCTTAAGGAATCTTTATCTTCGAAATTTTCGGTCATTCCTTGAGTGATTCTTAGGCCATTTTTAGGCAAAACAGGCAAAAAGTTATACTTTAGCTGATTTTTGATCTGAAGTGATGTCTGTTTAATCATTTCTTCATTACATTTTTTGGCATTGATTTTTATATCAATCGCCTCACCTGTGAGATGTAGTAGGCTGTCACTGTATTCAACTTTGTATTTTAAAAAGTTTTGTTGAACGACTAAAGAGTCTGCTAATACAGAGCGAGTTGAAAAAAGAATGATGGTGGTTATTAGTATTCGATACATTTTTTAAATTCCATTAAATTTTTATTTTTATCAATGACCAACCTTTATTAATAGCTTCCATTATCAGTCTATAAAAGGGAGAAGAGTGATTGTTCTCTGCATCTTCAGCGAGAAATAAATCTACAAACTTCGTTTCTGTGTCGTTAGGTTTTAGCATTGAGCATGTGAAAAAATTAGTGTCGTTTTTATAGGCCATAAAAGCAAAAATATCAGCAGTATCTTCTTCGGTTTTAATTCCATCACCCTCAAAGCCACTTTCAACAGATGTTAAGGGCTGATTGTTATAGTTGTTGGCGACACATTTTCGTAGTTTCAAATAGTGTTCACGACTTTTTGAACTAGCATTTTTTTTATAGAATCCGTCATTGAGAGCATGACCTAATTCATGAGCAATAACAGAACGCCCAACTTCTGCATGAGAACAGGTAAACGCAGAAATAAAGATGGTGTCTTTTTTAGGTATTAAATGTTCTGGGATACGAACATCAGGGGGTAAGTTTTTGAGTTTATCTATGTTTAAAAAAGCATCCCAAGAGGTAGCACTTAGATCATTATTACAAAAACCCATTTGAGCCAGCGGGTTTGGAATATCACCTTCCGAGTATTTTAAAATTTCCCCCAACGTTACAGATTCGTCATAGCTTTGTGGACCACCATCATTAATGGCGGTATCTAAAAGATTCTCGAACTGAGCAAATCTTTTTGCGCTCGGAAAAATGTCCGCTTGTGGGTTGAATTTTTTATGCGAGATTTCTAACTTGTTCTTAAAATAATTATCGAAATATTTTTTGGTATCAACACTAAAAGAGCCGACAACATTTTTTAAAAAATCTGGTAATACTTCTTTGAATAGCTGTTCAGATCTAATGGCCGAAGAATATTCAGACTCACTTGCCACAACCATTGCTTTACATTTGTTTATCGAGCGTTCAAAGGCTGTACTAGTATTTAAAGAATCTTTGTAGGTGCTAATGATGCTTTCTGGTTTAAGCATCTTAATATAATTTTCGTAAGCTTTTTTACAAGTCCTACTCGTACAGCGTGGAAAATCATAAGTTGGTTTATATTTAGGGTCTTTTTGAGTAATTAAGCCCTCAATGGCAGAGAGACCAGAGTTCGCGTGTTCTAAAATTTCTTGGGGGTCATTGAAGTTTTTAGCTGCTGTGTCTACAGAGGACAAAGCTTCTTTTAGCATGTTGTCTTCGTAAGAGTTTCTTTTGGGACTAAGTTTTTTTAATTTTTCAGTTAACGTTGCAGATCTTTCTTTGATTAACTTTAAAGCATCTTCTTTGTTGTATAAATTATATTTAGCAGCTTCGCTAAGATTGTTGTTTAGAAAGTTTTCTTTAATCGCGACATATTCTTTTAGCGCCTCTAGTGCCGCGGTTGGCACAGAGCCAGGATCTGTCACTCGAAAGGTGATTCTTTTGCCAATGGGTCCATTTTTGTTAATGTCCATTTTAATGTATTGATCAAAAACTCTGCGATTGATGTCTTCTTCAAAATCAGTACCGGCCCAAGTTTCTGGGTTTATGTTCAACGTACCTTTGCTTAAAAGATTTTGTTCGACATCTTTAAGGGCAGCCATTTTACTCTCTCGAATTTTTTGTAATGCTGCTTGAAGTTTTGGTGTAAGTCGATCAAGTTTGGCGACAAGGTCAGGGTTGGTATATTGAGAAATATTCTTTTTACTAACATAAACTGATTTTACATAATCAGGACTTCCACAAAGGGCCCGAGCACACTGTTGACGATATTTTGCTTCCGTTTGATGAACATAATAATTGGGCAGTAATTGTTTGTCGGTCAAGCATTGTAAGTAGCTGGGTGAAAAAGTTTGTGATCCGTGATTAATTTCTTCAATGGCATAAAGAAGGCCAAGATCAACACTGTTGCTGTTGGCAAAGGTGTTTGAAATAAAACCAATGAACAAACTAGCTAAAAAAGGTTTAGAGATCATCTAGCTTCCTTCGTAAAATAAACTAGGATAATTCTCAGCCATTTTTAGATTTTGATCAAGGCTAGGAAGCTTTTATACTTAAATAAATTATCGTTTTTCCACAAATCTAAAGATGATTTCATATTCACAATTCTGTAGACGTTCATCTTGAGTTAAGCGCTGATAAGTTGTGATTAGTTCATCCTCATTTATAGGTGAAGCAATCATAAGTTGGATATGATCAAATGAGTTCTGAAGGTTTAAGTTGTATTCTCTCAAGATGTTTTCTTTTTCACTTAAGGATTTAAGTTTCATTGAAAGTGAGCCAGTTACAAGCCCGATCATTTTACTCTGTTTGTGTACTGCCAACTTTAATTGCTCTTCTGGTTTGTATTCACTTAGAAAAGGTAGAGACTTTGAGAAAAAGGAATAACCTTTAAAACGGTAGAGTGAAAAGCCTGTGTGTTCATCTTTTGGATTTTTTAAGACGACGACATCTTTAACCAGGGACCATGTTTCATTGAGGTCAATGTTTTTTTGTGGGTCACTAAAATCTTTATGAATTTTCGACATGCTGACAATTTCGCTTGAAGTATTTTTACCAAAAGAAAAATTGCCAGAGGCTTTAGTTTTTTTAAGATCAGAATTTTCCGATGTTGGTTTTCTTTTTGTTAAATCACTTGCTACTTTTTCAGTAAAGCGCATGTCGTAATTTAGTGCCTTTAAAACTTTTTCTTCACGAGAGGGTTCAGAAAAATAATTGCTCACAAACCCGCCAACCAAGACAAAAAAAGAAAAAAAGAGAACAAATTTTTTAAAATTAAAATTTTTCATTTTAACTATCCTTCTTAATTCCCACGCATGTTCATTTTTACACGAGAAACAGTTCCAGATCCATTGCCAGCTTTTACGTCATAAATTTTTACGGTCCAAGTTCCAGAAGAAGATTCACCATAGAATGCATTCGTAACAAAACGCTGAGCACTCATCGAGTTAACTCCTCGAAGTCCACTATAGGCATTCATTAATATGCTTTTCATTGGAGTTCCGCCATGAGGAGAAATGACTTCAATCATGATTTCTTCAAGGTTTGGATGGGTCATCGTAAATTCAAATTCAATTTCTTCAATGTTAAAAGTATTTGATGGCATAAAGGTATAAGTTGCACCAACGGAAGAAAAGTCTGGTATACCAAGTGCATTGTTTTTAGTTTCAGTATAAGTAACAAGGTTTCCAAGCGCAGGAGGAGAATCGGCCATAGTGAGCATGGATGAAATATTAACCGCTCCAAAACCATACCAGTTATGAAAGCGAAGGCCAGCATTGTTTGTTTGCCAAGCATATTCCCAAGCAAGACCCGAGGGCATGGTTTCCGTTGAATTAACATCAGGTGTGTTTATATTGCTTGAAGGACTGGTGAGAGTCGTTGCTGATTTTGCTAAAATTGATTTTACTTGTCGCCACGTTAAGTTTGGATTTCGTTGTAACATTAAAGCAACGGCGCCCGAAACCATTGGAGCCGCGGAGCTTGTTCCATTAAAAAGAGAGGTGTATTTACAATCATCGTTGTTGACTGCATTGGCGTCGCGATTAAAAGTATTGCTTGCTGTGGATTTTGCATATCCATAATTACAACCCAGTCGATCAGTCGTTAGAATGGCCGGTTCACTCGTTCCATTAATGCCACCGGGTGCAGAGATCCAAATATTAGAACCCGGAGAACTGTAATAGGCGCTTAAAAAATCAGCATCAAGTGCGGCCACTGAAATGATTTGAGGAAGAGTATTATCTCCATCAAAATTAGAATTACCTACTCGATATTTACCATCTTTATAAATCTCATAATCATTACCAGCAGATTTAATAAAGATTGTTCCTCTTCCGGAACGTAGTGTCGTTGTTGCACTTTCAATTTGATCCTTGTAACCAGAAATAATGGGAACGTACGAATCTTGACTAGTCCCCCAGCTCATATTCACAATGTGGGCATTGGTGTTGGCTTGAGCAATAAAAACACTATTCACTTGAGTCACTGCTTGGCTTAAAGTATTGGCACCAGCGAGTGTGACACTTGGGGCGATTCCATAGCCACCAGTTCCATTGTTTTTAACTGCACCAATAATACCGGCAACCGCAGTTCCATGGCTGTCGTCAGAGCGAAGACCAGGGGCAGGATTTCCCGCATAATCAGAGTTTAAAAAATTTAATGAGCTTCCAAGCGACCAATTGGCATAGAGGTCATCATGAAAATGTTCAACAGAATCATCAGAAATTAAAACAGTAATGCCACTTCCTGTTTGGACCATACCGACAGGAATATTTAAATCTTTTCCGGCCGTACCGCCAGAGTTAGCAAAAGTTGTTTGTCCGGTATTTTTTAAATGCCACATGTGATCGGCCAGTGGATCTGTGCCCGTTCCTGTTGTTGGTGGATTTCCATAGATAAGAACTTCTGGGGTAGAAGAACCACTTTCAGCTTTTCCTGATTCTTTTGAACCACAAGAAAAAAGAAGCGATAAAAATATAAGAATTAGGTATTTCATATCGATTTTTTATCGTCATTTTAGAATTAATTTGTAGAATTCATTCACATGATTGAAGAAATATTATTACCAATAGCGGGGCTTATTACTGGACTGATTGACTCTGTTGTTGGCGGGGGTGGAATCATATCTCTTCCAACCCTAAGTTTTGTGGTGGGAGCCGGGCCTGATGCAATTGGAACCAATAAAATTGTTGGAACGGTCGGTGCGATTGTTGCACTTTTTGTTTATACAAAAAATGGAAACCTACTTTTTAAAGAAGGTCTGCAATATGTTTTTTGGTGTGCTTTGGGATCTTTTTTTGGAAGTTCCGCGGCACCTTTAGTTGATAAAATCTATTTTCATTATTTGATGATTTTAGTTTGCCCACTCATTTTGTTATTGGTGATGAAAAAAGATGATCTTTTTTCGGATAAACCTCGTCAGCGAGCAAAGTGGTATTATTTTATTTTTGCTGCGAGCTTTGCCGGTTTTTATGATGGCTTCTTTGGCCCTGGTGGCGGAACAATGATGTTTTTGGGGCTCTATTTAGTCGCAGGTTTTCCCTTATTAAACGCAATTGCTATATCAAAATTAGCCAATACATTCTCTGCTGGAACGGCCCTCTTGACCTATTATCATAACGGTTATGTACATTTTAAAGAAGGATTGTTGGTGGCTGCAGGAATGACGATAGGATCTTTTATTGGTGCAAGTTACGCTTCAAAAAATGCTACAAAAATTTTAAGACCAATGCTTATCTTGGTCGTAACAATACTTATGGCAAAGTTAATCTATGATTTAAAATAAAAAGGGCCAAGTACCTTGGCCCTTTCATAGAAGATATTACTGAAGTTTTTTAGTGATAGCGTCAGTCATCTTTTTTGGAAGTGGAGCATAGTGAAGAGACTCAGCCATTTTTTGACCATCTTTCATTGCCCATTTTAAAAAAGATCTTACTTCTTTTAACTTAGAAGAAGTTTTATCTTCTGGTAAAAGTAAGTATGTAAAAGAAGAAATAGGATAAACTCCTTTACCTTCAGCATTAATTGTAGAAATAGTTAATTCTTTAGAAAAATCTTTGATAAAACTTGCTGCTTTAGAAATTGAAGCAGAGTTTGCAACAACATATTCACCAGCTTTGTTTAAAACAGCTGCCGTCGATAAATTATTATTAATAGCATATGCTAATTCAACGTAACCAACAGCTCCGTCAGTTTGAGAAACCATAGCAGTTACGCCTTCATTTCCCTTAGCTCCAATACCTGCTTTCCAGTTTACGTTTTTTCCAACACCAACATTTGATTTGAAGTCAGCAGAAACACCACCTAAAAATTCAGTAAAGACAGCAGTTGTTCCAGAACCATCAGATCTTCTAACTGGCAAAATATCAGTCGCTGGAAGTTGAGATTTTGGATTTAGTTTTTGAATCATAGGATCGTTCCACTTAGAGATCGTTCCCATAAAAATTCCCGCAATCGCCGCACCATCAAGTTTTAAGTTTTTTTCTAGTCCCTTTACGTTGTAGGCAACAACGACAGCACCTAAAACAGTTGGGATTTGATGAATAGGAGTCTTGGCTTGTTTTAATTCCGCTTCAGTCATTGGCGCGTCTGATGCCCCAAAGTCTACCGTTTGATTTAATACTTGCTTGATTCCTCCACCGCTTCCAATGGATTGATAGTTAAATTCAACATTTTTATTGGTTTTTTGATACTCAGAAAACCACTTGGAATAGATTGGATAAGGAAATGTAGCCCCTGCACCATTAATCTTCTCAGCAGCATGAGTGTTAATAACAAAAGACATAAGAGAAAGTAACAAAACTTTTCTAAACATTTAAGAATCTCCTGAAAGGTAAGTCTTTTCATAGTGGAGTAAGTTTAACAAAGATTGACCAAATTTATTGTTAAGAAATCGTTAGGAAATGAACAATTTTTGAGTGAAAAAGACCAGTATCAAATAAGGCGGAAGAAATTGATAGGCATGAATATTTTCAAAGACTTGCTAAAATAAAGCTATCAGGAATAATCATGGCCAATATTGAAGTAAATAAACCCACTGAATCTCGAACGATAAGTTTTTTAGCGCGGCTTCTCTTTTTCATAATCCATTTAGCGATTATGACTGAGATTATTGCCGGTCCGGTTAAATTTAGATTGTTTGTACGTTTTGTTTTTTTTCTTTGGTTTGTTAAGCCGTACTTATCAACAATAAAAAATCGTTACTACACTTACTGGTCTCTCTCTGTGGCATTGGCCATTTATCTAGTAATAAAAATCAATGAACAGTTTTTTGTTATGGATCGACCACATATAGGTTGGCTGTATGTCTTTGCGGAAGCAGCCTTGTTTATCAATATGTTCCTATTATCCTCTCCTATTTATTATCCAATCGTGAGTTGGTGGGAATATGATTTTCGATTTAGAGATGATTTGAAGATTCATGTGAAATTAGAAGAGGTCGAAGAAGAATTTGAAGGAAGATTAACTGATTTAAGAAGGCATGCTGGCTGTGTGAGTGCCTTTCAAGAATATAAAATTGGCGATGTGGTTTTTGTTAAAGCTACTGTTGATGGGGAAAGTGCGACTTTGAAAGGAGTTGTCATGAGTAAGCGCCGCGAATATTTTGGTAGAGCTTGGAATTATGGTGTGCAATTTAAATTCGACAGTAAAATGGCGAGAAAAAGATACGAGAGACTTGGCAATTTGTGGATAAAGGAAAAAAATACCAAGAAAAAACTGAGAATTTCCTATGTCTAAATTAGCTGAAAAAATTCCTGATCACCTTTGGCATATGCAAACAGCGTTGAAAGAAGCACAAAAAGCATATAAGAATGACGAAGTTCCCATTGGTGCGGTTCTGGTCGGACCAAACGGTGATGTTTTATCAGCACAATATAATCAAAAAGAACATCATCACAACCCAACAGGGCACGCGGAAATATTATGCATTCAAGAAGCAGCAGCGAAGCTCGGAAATTGGCGTTTAAGCGACTGCACTCTTTACGTCACATTAGAGCCTTGTCCAATGTGCCTTTCCGCTATTCAGCAAGCGAGACTTAAGTCTCTGGTGTTTGGTGCCTATGATGGAAAAGGTGGATCTATTAGTCTTGGTTATAATTTGCATAATGATCAACGACTCAATCATCAATTCGAAGTCTTAGGCGGAATTGCTCACTTCGAGTGTTCACAAATTTTATCGCAGTTTTTTAGAGAAAAAAGAAAGTTCTACCAAAAAACGACGTAGTCAAAAAAATTAAGAAATGTTATTTTGCTTTTATGGAGAGTTGTCCGAGTGGTCTAAGGAGCACGCTTGGAAAGCGTGTATACCGAAAGGTATCGAGAGTTCGAATCTCTTGCTCTCCGCCATTTTTTAGAAAGCCGCAAACCCTACAGTTTGCGGCAGAAAACAACGTTATTTCATTACGCAATTTACAGAAGTCACAGAGTATACACCCCAGTCTTTGTTTACATGGTCGTACATGTCTGAATACTCAGACTTAATTACGATTTCATAAGTGTCAAAAATATTTTGATCCATACGTTGCTCACCTGTAAGTACGGTTGTGTACTTTACATCGCGAATACCTTGATCAACACGGATGATTTCTTCATCTTTGGATAAAACTTCTAAGTTTCTAAAGCTTCCACAGCTATTATCTAAAGCAGTTTTTAAAAGTTCAACATGTCTTGCTTCATAACCAGTGCTTGTTAAGCTAGCAAATGTCGAGAAAGCGATAAAAGGAATAACAACTAATAATTTTTTCATATAGACTCCTACTTTGTTAAACATGTCTTATTCATGTCAGATTTAATATCGAGAGATAGCTTCTCTTCATAATGGCGCCAATTACTAAAGTCACTATCAAGAACTTCGATTTCAAGTTCGTTAATTAATTTTCCGGATTCCGAATTTTGTAAAAGTTTAAGACTGTAATAGATATCAGTAATTCCTTGATCGACACGCTCTTTTCGTTCTTCAAGATTTTTAACGTTAAAGACGTTAGCCTGTGCACCAACAACACATTTGCTAAGTTGTTTTTCGATAAATTTAGAGATTTCTGGATTCATTTCATTTGAGTTATTCAGGATGACTTTACCGCGCTCGACTCCATTTCCGGCATTAACAGCAGAAAGAAAAAGAATAGACCAAATGAATCCAAAAACTAATTTCATAACGACCTCGATAATTAAGTGGCCCACTTGTACAACAGTGATAAACAGGTGTGAAATCTTTTATAATAAGATAATCGCACGGGAGAAGATTGGTGGATCAGATTGGTCAAGCTTTGGTCAGTATCCGGTTAGAATTAGGTTTTAAGACCAGTAAAGACTTTTTTAACTATTTAAAAGGCCGTGGATTAGAGTGCAATTATCAGCATTTCGTTAAGATTGAAAAAAATATCTGCTTGCCTTCAAATATTCTTATTAATCAGATGGCCGGAGCTTTAAATAAGCACAATGCTGAGCAATTAATTAATGCCTTTGGGCAGACGATATTTCCGCAGTTCAGTTATTTATTTGCTGGTGGAAAGGCCAAAGCAATTACAAAAACCAAGATGCTAAAGAAAAACGAAACGAATAGCGGACAAAAAGTGTTAACGGTTAAACAAGTTTCAAGTTTAGCGAAGAGAAAAGAAAATTATTATTTGTTTTTAATTCTAACACTTTCTCGCACTCCAGTTGTATTAGAAGAACTAAAATCTTTGAAGAATTTTAGAAAAGCGGTTAAAGAACTCGAAGATTCAGGAGTGGTTGTGGTGGAAGAAAATTCTGTTAGAAGTACGGCTTCGGAGTTTAAATTTCCCAAAGAAAAAGATTCGCAACTTGAAAACATGTACGCACAGTTTGATTTATGGGATATTGATTTTTCTACTGATTTTAATTTCGAGACATTAATCAATAAAATGATGACCCGAAGAATTTCTCCTAGGTATATAAGTGTGATTTTAAAACAAATAGATGGTCTCGCAGACTTGGTGCGCTTGGCAGATGAGTCTGATCAATCTCACAATACAGAAGTCATTCACATGCATTTAAAAGTTCAAAAAGGTGAATTGCCAGGTAAGTTGACAACAGGTCTATAACAACTAGAAATGGCAGCAAAACTTTTTTGACATAAATCTTCTCTGTTTATCTTGTAGGGATCAATGGGATGGAAAAAACTAATCATTAAAGTCGTTTCGCTGTTTTTGAGAAAGTTCCAAAAGTGTCCGCCGAAGGTCATGTCACCATACCAAAAAACTTCATCGCGATTTAATTTTGTAATCGGTTTTCCATCAAGTGAGAGGTAGTTGATACAAAAAGGCAAGACCGGTTTTTTGGCGACAACGGCAGCTTCAAAAAGAGGGAGTCGAAATTTTAAAAGAGCTTCACCATTGGTTGAAGTTGCTTCAGGGAAAAAGGTCACCGAGGAATTTTCGTTGAGGGCATCAATGATTTCTTGAATTTCCTTTCGAAGATTTTGTTTACTTCTGCGATCAACAAACACACAGCCGGCCATTTCACATAGAGTTCCAAGTCCAGGGGTTTTTTGCATTTCACGTGAAGTGACAAATAAAGTTGGCTTAATTGAGGAAAGGGCGATGACGTCGACATATGAAAGATGGTTGCCGACTAATAAATAGTCTTCAGTAAGATCGACATGATCATAATTGTCGACGTGGATTTTTATGTTAAATATCTTTGTTCCAAGCCAGCAGAACCAAGAGACATTTTTTGCTAAGAAAAAATGTCTCTGACGTCTAAAAAAGTGAAAAAGAATCATTCCAAGGGCGGCTAAGACTAAATAAAGCGAAATAAATACCGTAAAAAAAAACAATCTTAATGCCGCTCTTAGATTTCGCATAAAACCCTTAGTTAAAATATCGCCTTTTAAATGAAGAACTAATTTCATTTAAGTCTAAGACGGTTAAAAAATCAAAACAACCAAATTCTTCATCGAAAGCAGGTAAGCCAACAACTTTGGCTCCGGCCATGAGGTAACTTTTTAAAAGCGGAGGAACATCAAAGTTTTCTTCTAAAATGGAATGAGGCTTAAAGGTGAAGGCATATTTCCCAACAGGGAAAACGTTGAGTTCAGTATCAATAGAGTCATTGTTTTTTAATTTAAAATATAAAGACTGAGCATCTGCGGGATCGGTGGACATAAGGCTTGAGCAACCAAATAAATAGCGCGCATTATATTTCTTTGCCATTAACCCAATTCCTTTCCAGAGTAAGTCAATAACTTGACCATTTCTGTGCATGGGGCAAACGGAAGCACGGCCAAGTTCTAGTTTGTTACCTGGAAGTTTTAAAAAACTATTTAAGGAAAATTCAGAAGAAGAGTAAAATTTTTTATTTTTATTTGAAGCAATAAATCGGTAAACGCCAACGATATCACCAGTTGATTTTTCTTTGACGATTAAATGATCACAGTAACGATCAAAAGAATCGAAATCTAATTGGACGTCGTCTACCGCGCTTACTCCAAAAATTGAAAAGCGAAATTTAAATATTTCAATGAGCTCATCAAAAGTACTTGGTTCAGTTAAAAGATAACTGTTCGTTTCAAGTTTAATTCGATCACTATTAATTTCACTGTGAAATGAAAAAAGGTTCGATAGACCCAAAGTCTCGCAAGCTAAATTCATGATCCCTCCATGGCAATGTTGCAATTTCCTGTGTGTGAACATAGAACAAGATTTTTTTGATTAATTCACTTCGTTCGCTGATTGAATCAATGAACACGAATTCATCTTCTCGGTGCATTCCTCCACCAATTGGCCCCAGACCATCGATGGTTAAATTATGAGGAAAACTCATATGACTGATATCTGCGGCACCCCATGAGTGCTTGAGCGTGTGTTGGCGGTGACCAGTATGGGCGTGGAGAATTTCTTCTATGTTCTTATAGTGGTTAGAGAATTTGTTTTTCTCTTCCATCGCTGGACAATCATCAGCAATTTGAAAGTCAACCTCAACTTCTTTTTGTGTAACTTCACAACGAAAGTATTTTGTCTTTAAGGATTCGATGATTTTAAAATGAGTTTCTTCTCGATGGATATTGGTTTCAAAGCGAAGATCAACTTTCATTCTGGTACATTCAGGTGTTTGATTAAAGAGATCACTTGAAGTTGTTAGTGACGTTAGATTTAATCTGGCACCAAGTTTTGAATGGTTTTCTAATATTGTTTCTGAGATCTTAATAGCTTCATGTAATGAATTTAGTTTAGGAATATTAACCCTTCCCGAATGGGCGGCAATTCCTTTAACAGAAATGTCGTACCAGCGATTTCCCGATCGACTTTTAATTAAATCTCCATTCAGAAGTGCAGGTTCAAGTCCCAAGACAACAGAAGAATTATTTCCCACTTCATTTAAATATTGATGAAATCCATTGGAGCCGGTTTCTTCATTCGGTGAACAGAGAAAATGGATATCAAAAGGAACTTCCTCAAAAAGTGATAAAAACTTTTCAATGGCCATTAAACCAACAACAACTCCACCTTTGTTGTCACAAGCACCAACCCCCGAAATCATCTTATCTGTTAGCTGAAAAGAAGAGTTGCGGGGAAGGGCCGTGTCGGCATGACAAATAAAACTCACCACCGGAGGACTAGACCTATGGGATTTTAAAGTGCCATGTAAAAGTGTTTGTGACGGATTAATTCCACTTTTGATCAGTGTAATATCAAAATTTAACCTAAGCAGTTCATCAGCGATTAGACTCTGAACTTTACTGACCCCAGAAAAATTTTGGGTTTGTGAATCAATGTGGATAAGTTCGCTTAATAAATTTATGTAATATGTATTCATCATAAATCTATTTAATCAGGTATTTTTGAATTCGAGTTCCAAGTTTTGGAAAGGATTTGGTTAGGAAAATGTTAATTTCGCACGGCGCATGCGCAAGAATCTCACAAGCTTACTTTGACAATTCTCCCTCAAAGCGACTAAGATCCCAAACGGTAGTCAGGGGCGACAAAGGTACGAACAGTGAACCCCGCTAGGTCCGGAAGGAAGCAACGGTGTCTGTCTCTGCTTTGTGTTGTTCTCTGGCTACTTTCTAAAGCATTTCATTCCTCTTAATTTCATTTACTATCCCCACTCTTTTCATTAACTTAATAAGATAAATTTCCATTGGAATAAGGACGAAAATGACTTACCAAGTCTTGGCCAGAAAGTGGCGACCAAAAAAATTTGCAGATGTGGTTGGGCAATCTCATATTACTCAATCAATTCAAAACGCACTTAAAACAAATAAAGTGGGCCATGCATATTTAATGGTTGGAACTCGCGGAGTTGGTAAAACATCTGTGGCTCGATTGTTTGCTCGAGCTTTACGTTGTGACCATTTAAATGAACAACAAGATGCTTGTGGTAAATGCAGTGGATGTTTGGAGTTTGATACAGATCACTCGATGAACGTTATTGAAATCGATGGAGCTTCAAATAATAGTGTCGATAATATTCGTGAACTTATTTCTAACGTTCAATTTTTACCAACCAGTGGAACAAAAAAAGTTTATATCATCGATGAAGTTCACATGCTTTCTAATAGCGCTTTCAATGCGCTTTTAAAAACATTAGAAGAACCACCAGCTCACGTTGTTTTTATTTTAGCTACAACTGAAGCACACAAACTCCTAGGTACCGTGCTTTCACGTTGTCAGCGCTTTGATTTTAGAAATGTATCGGAAGATGAACTACAAAAACATATTGGCTACATTTGCCAAACAGAAAATATTACCGTTGAACAAAGACATTTAAAAATTTTAGCCAAGCTTGGGCGAGGCTCAGTACGTGATACACTTTCTTTATTAGATCAGTGTCTTGCTTACAGTTTTGATGGCAAAGTATCAGATGATGTTATGTCGCGAGCACTTGGCGTTGCCAATAGTGGGCTTGTGGCACAATTGTTAAAAGCTATTTATCACGGACAACAAGAGCAAGTAAAAAAAGCCTATCAATCTTTTTTAAGTGAAAACATTCCTCTAAAGAATATTGCAGAAGCTCTCCTCGATGAGATTTTTAGTCATTTGGAAAACTTTGAGAAAAAACCAACCTATGCAGACTTATTATCAAAAGCTGAATTGGTTTGGGTGTTTGAAACGTTAGCAAAAGATACAGAATGGTGCTTGAACTCACTTGTGCCAGAAAAAACATTAGAAGTCGTTTTATATAAAATCACTCTTCGTCGTGAGTTTTTTCAAACTAAACCAATGACTACTCATGTAGAAAAAAAAACAGTCGTTGAACAAGAGCCAGAAAAAACAGAAGTAAAAGCAGAAGTTAAGGCACCAGAAAAGGCGCCAGAAAAAATAATTGAAA
Source organism: Bacteriovoracaceae bacterium (assembly GCA_023151145.1). Taxonomy (GTDB): domain Bacteria; phylum Bdellovibrionota; class Bacteriovoracia; order Bacteriovoracales; family Bacteriovoracaceae; genus Bacteriovorax. Next base: position 21,919 of record JAKLJM010000015.1, read on the forward strand.
ACCCAGTAGAGACTGTTCAAAAAGATCATTCTTGGGATGGCTTTTTAAACTTTTTGGCGAAAAAAGCACCGGCTACGTCATCAAATTTAGAACAAGGTAATTTGGTAAGTCCAATTATCTATGACGGTAAAACGGTTATGCTGGATGTGGGCTTTGGTGTGGCGGGAAAAGTTTTTTATGACTATTTAAATGAATCAGAAGTCACAAGAAAAATAACAGTTTTCTTGGCAGATTTTTTTGATGTCCCAGAAGAAAAAGCCGTTGTTAAGTTTCAACTCTTAGATGCCCACAAAGAATTTAAATCCACAGCAGATTTAAGAGATGAGAGTGATAAATTGGATGAAGACAATAAGATAAATTCACTGAAAGAAAATCCTTTAATTAAGCAAGCGGAAAGAATGTTTAATTCAAAAGTAG
>JAKLJM010000463.1 GCA_023151145.1 Bacteriovoracaceae bacterium
TGAGGCGCACCAACTTGTACGTCACAGTTATACTCACGCTTAAGACGCTCAACATAGATCTCTAAGTGAAGCTCACCCATACCAGCGATACGTGTTTCACCTGATTCTTCATCTGTGAATACATGGAAAGTTGGATCTTCTTTCATAAATCTTGAAAGACCTTTTGAAAGACGAGTTTGTTGATCTTTATCTTTAACAGAGATCGATAATTCGATAACTGGAATTGGAACGTGCATACCTTCACAAGAAAGGTTTGTTGGCCCGTCTTCAGCTACGAAAGTATCCCCTGAAGCACAGTCGATACCGATAAGAGCGATGATGTCTCCTGATCCAACGTTATCAATGTTTTCACGGTCGTTAGCGTTCATACGTACAATACGTCCAACACGAACTTTTTTCTTCGTTCTAGTGTTAACGATTGTATCACCTTTATTTAATGAACCTTGGTAAATACGAGTATAAGTTAACTGTCCGAATTGCTCGTCAGTAATCTTGAACGCCATACATACAAGTGGCTTTGAATTATCTGGTTCAAGTTCAACTTTTTCACCAGTATTTGAGTCGATAGCTTTTGGCTTCGCACAGTCTAATGGAGATGGGATGTATCTTGCTACAGCGTTAATTAATAATTGAACACCTTTATTCTTGAAAGCTGATCCCATGAATACTGGAGTTAATTTTAACGACTGAACACCTTTTCTTACTGCATTGTGGATTTCTTCTTCAGAAACTTCTTCACCACCAAGGATTTTTTCAACCATTGAATAAGATCTACTACACCGCGGAAGTTTTCTTCAGCACCAACTGGTAATTGCATTAATACTGCATTGTGATTTAATTTTTCACGAAGAGCTGCAAGACCTTTATGTGGGTTAGCTCCCATACGGTCCATCTTGTTTAAGAAAGCCATACGTGGAACAGAGTAACGCTTCATCTGTCTATCAACTGTAATTGACTGAGACTGAACACCAGCAACAGAACAAAGAACAAGAATTGCTCCGTCTAGTACGCGTAGTGAGCGCTCAACTTCTACTGTAAAGTCAACGTGTCCCGGAGTATCGATAAGATTGATACGACATTCTTTATCCACACCTGGAGCGTACTTAATACCTTCTCCATTGATACCTTCCCACACTAACGTAGTAGCTGCAGAAGTGATCGTAATCCCTTTCTCTTTTTCAAGTTCCATGTGGTCCATCTTAGCCCCAGCACCACCACCTCTTACGTCTTCGATCTTGTGGATCTTGTTACAGTAAAAAAGAAAGCGCTCTGAAAGAGTAGTCTTTCCAGAGTCGATGTGGGCCGAAATACCGATGTTTCTGGTTTTCGCCATAGTTTTCATAATACACTCCTAAACCAATTATAGTTGGACAAGTTAACGGTTATTAAACCTTTTTCGTTGTATAAATTTTTTATAAATTACCGTCGGATTCTAAAAAAAGATTAGCCATGAGTCAACCGAAAGCTTTGAATGACCCAGAGTTTCCGGTGTATTTTCTTCAAATTTTGTGGGGATTTAGAAAGAAATTGACAAGAAAATCTTAAATCACTAAAAAATGGGTTCGCAATAATTTAATCGGTATCTTAAAAAGGCAAACCCACCCATGAGCGGCGATTTATCCAAAGCAGAATTGTACGAGGGCGTTAAAACCCTAGTTGAATGTCCACACGACCACATTCACTTAAATCAGCAAAAACTTTTCACACTTTTTAGCTTAGGGTTTCAGTACCTCCTTTTTCAAAGCACTAAAAAACCTGGAGCCTATATCATTCGTGTTGAAGACGCTGTCCTGGCAGATAAATTGGCCAAAAAAGCCAAAGATCCTTCCACCAGAAAATTTATGCAATCTCTACTGATTCCGCGAAAAATGAAGTTCGATAAATCGATGTTTTTTTTAGATTATTTTCATGTGACGAGTTGGAATTTAACAAATGATATCCCGAGAGATAAAATCCAAGGGGCATTAATTGTAAAAAATACTCAAGCAAAACTTATGGATGAAATTGATCCAGAAGACAAAGAAGCAGAAATCATTTCGACCTTATCCAAAGACTACTTTCTCACAGGCTTAATGGAAAATTCACCTAAGACCATCACTATTGCCTTCGAGGAAGTTTTTGATCAATTAACCGCCGTTAACTTTCCTTTTATTAAAAAAGAAAAAGAAAAAACCCTAGCCGGCGTCACAATTACCGAAGAATTTGATTGGGAATAAAACCCTCAAGTAATTCCTAACCATTAATTTATTTACTCTGCAGCCGATGAGCCTAAAAATAGCTCGGAGTAAATAATGAAAACTTCCAAAACAATGCTTTTAACTTTAACTTTTTGCTTAGGCATAGAAGCTTATGCCGTTTTTAAAAGTGGAGAACTCATTGAATTAAGTGCCACTTTAAATGCCCGAACTTCAATGAATTTTTATCAATCGGCAAAAAATATTGAAACGACTTTGGCAA
>JAKLJM010000016.1 GCA_023151145.1 Bacteriovoracaceae bacterium
CTTCCAAAAAATTTTCTGGGAATATTCCAAACTCTTCTGGATCGACAAGAAATTCATTCATTTCATCATTTTCTACAATCCAAACTTTACTCTTTTTACATAGTTCTGGCGCACCTTCATTTCCAGCAATTAACATAAATCGGGTGAGCTCTTCTTTGAAAATATCCGCATACTTATTCACATAAGGCTTATGAAAAACCCCAGTAGCACCATACTGACTTTGAGCAACTTTTGAAAATTTTTCTAGTGTATTAAGAGCTGTTCTAAGTCCAATTTGATTTCTCATCTCAGAAAGCTTGGTCAAGTTAGGCAAATAATCCTTTCGATCAAAATAATGAAAATCAAGCAGCATTCCATTTTTTTTCAATTCTTCAACAACTACTTTTGTAGTTAGCCCATCTTTGGCCGGAATGCGCTCACAGCCAGTAATTACTAACCTAACCCCCACCTTTGACAAGAACTTTGCCGTATGAGGAAACAAATAAGGAGAATCATTTTTACCATCAAAAGGAAAACCTAACTCAAAACTTTTCTCAACAATTGTCTTTTTACTCAAATCATAAATAGATTTCAAGGCACCTTTATATTCAAGATTTGTTTCAGGCTTAAGTCGCCATCCAACAAGAAAAGATGCTTTTTCAACATCACTTACATCGTCTGAGAGTAAAAGCTTCATCATGTCACTAGCTTCCTCGAGCGTTAAATCACTATTCCCTTTTGGACCGGTAGCTACTTTTTTAATGTATTTTTTCAATGTCATCTCGCTTTATTTCGAAATTTTTATATAAAGAGAACTTAATATTTCAGGAAGCTTTTTGGTATTTAAGAGAATGCTATAATTTCCCGGTCCAAATAATTTGGGAAGAAATTGTTTGGCCGAAGGATCTACCGCAACCGCAAATGGAATAATCCCATCAACAATACATTCTTCAATAGATTTTCTAACATCACTCAAACCATAAACACCTTCGTATCGGTCATAATCCGTAGGTCTACCATCGGTAAGAATGAGTAAAACTCTTTTCTTCTCTTTCCTCTTAAGTAAAATGCTTTTTGCATGCCTAATAGCTGGACCAATTCGAGTGTAACCTTCGGGATTAATATCATCAGCGATATTTTTAAAAGATGACCAATCTGTATTGAAATTCTTCCAGATTGTGAACTTACAAGAGTTTCTAGTATTCGAAGAAAATCCTGCAACCATAACAGGATCAGAAAATTTTTCAATGGCTTCACCAAATATCATTAAAGACTCTAAACTTAAATTTAGCACTCTTTGATTTTGAACCCAAGAATCCGCCGACAAACTATTATCAACCAATATTAGAATACTTAAATCTCTATTTTTTTTATAAAGATCATAATAATTTCTTCCATCAGAAGATAATTTACGCTGAGTAAGAGTAAAATTTCTTATATAATTATCCAAATCAATAAATCTACCTTCAAACAACTTCTTCTTTTTTTGATAAAGTGAAGTTGCACGTAGCAGTTTTTTACGAATTGTTTCTACTTCATTTTGACGCTCTTTAAGTATTTCAATGAGCTTTTTTTGAGGATGAAGTACTTCTTCATCCCGTTTTTTTTCAGGCAATCCATTTTCTTCAAAAATGGTACACCAATGTTTTTTATAACTTCTTGATTGGTAATCCCATTCATCGTAAAAAAAAGGCTTTACTGATGAAATTGTTCTACTTTGGCTATCGGCAATTTCAATCCCCATATCCAATTCTGTTTTATATAAAGATTGAGTCATTTTATTTGTGCGAATAACTTCTTGAAGATTAAGTTCATCCAATGCATCTGCATGCATCTCTAATTCATCTTCTCCATCCATCTCACGTTGTACACCATTGAACTCTTCTAAAGTCTCTACTTTTTCAAAATGACTAAAAACATCTTGTCCAATATGCTCTTTATTTTCATCAAGATTAATTTTTTTAATATTATGAGTTTTATTATTTTGCAATTCGCTCTTTGGTTCAGGCAAAGCTGAACGCGATTCAGGCAAATCGTCATCTCCCTTTAAGATATTTTTATTTTTCGGAAGTATTCCAAAAATACCAAAATAGGAAAACCCAAATTCCTGACCAGTTAATTCTTTATATTTTTCTTCGCTTTGAGCGCAATCAAAATCTAACTTTGCATTTCCAACAACATCTTGAAAAATCTTAAGATAATTGGGAAAAAGTTCTGTGAGCTTTGATTGGATATCGTCAGAAAGTAAACGAGCTTTTTGCCAGGACTCAAAATCACTGCCTTCAAACTCTCCTCGTTCCTGTGCCAAAATGTATTGACCAAAAAGATGAAGAATGAGAATTTTAAAATAGTTTAAATTTCTTAAACGATCACTTGACTGAGCACAATATGATGGCAAAAAAATCTTATTTGAGCTTTGATACGCAAGACCATTAGTTGCTCGAATTTCCATTGGTGCATGAAAAATGGCAGAGGCAAAAAATGACATCTGCTCTTTAATTGAATCTAATTCTACAGAGCAGTTTTGATTCTTTTTTTCTTCAATTCTAGCGATGAGTTTTTTCTTTTTTTGTTTAAAGAAGAAAGAAAAAAGACTTTCATCGAAACTCATAGATACACCATTTTTTTACTACATATATAATGAAACAAGATCATTCAATGCTCTAATAACATCTTGATCATCACTTAGGGCATTGGAAATTGCGACTTCACAAGCCTCTCGTTCATTCAGTCCAGAATTAATAAGTATGGCCGCATTTACAAGTAATCGAGTTGAAACACTTTCGGCCAGGCTTAATTCATGTAGACTTCTTATTTTATTTGCCAGACTTACAAGCGAGCGGCATCTTTTTTCATCTAACTCACTTTCAGCTCTTATGATTTTTGCTTCAATATCAGGTTTGGCGTAACCAAATTCAATTGAAACGAATCTTTGTTTTGTTGAAGGCTTAAGTTCCTTAAAAGATTTTTGGTAACCAGGATTATAACTCAAAATAAGCTGAAAACTATTAGGAGCTACAATTTTTTCTGATAGTGCGTCGATGTACAAGATACGACGATAATCTGACAGCGAATGGATAAGCACAATAACATCTTCTCTTGCCTCAACTACTTCGTCTAAGTACAAAAGTGCACCGGTTCTCACCGCACGTGTTAAAGGCCCATCCTGCCAAACGGTTTCATTTCCCTTAATTAAAAATCTACCGATTAAATCCGTCGCTGATGTGTCTTCGTTACAGGCAACTGTAATCAAAGGTAATTTCAAATCAAAGGCCATGGCATCGACAAAACGCGATTTACCACAGCCTGTTGGACCTTTTAAAATTAAAGGCAATTTTGCCTGATGACACCTCTTAAAAACGTCTTCTTCATTTCTAACGTTGTTATAAAATGGACGAGAAAAATTAGTGTTATCAGGCAAGTTGCTATTCATAAATTTCACCTACAGTTTGTCTTGGTAGTCCAGATTTGATGAACATATAGATATATGCCAAAATTCCAGATAAAAACAAACATGCTGCTAATAAAAACCCAATAAAATGCGGTTCAATTTCAGTTTGAACAGCAAGAAAATCCATTCCCATTCTTCTTTCTAAAACAACTTGAGCAACACCAGCGACTCCCATGGCAGTAGTCATGGCAACCATTCCGATATTAGATGCCCAAAAAGCAAATTCTGAAAGATAGTGAGTGTATAATTTTCTTCCTGTCAGTTGTGGAGTGGCATAGGCCATAATTGCTAGTACTAAACACGCATAAGCTCCCCAAAATGCTAAGTGTCCGTGCATACCAGTCACTAAAGTACCGTGAGTCCATACGTTAATTTGTGGCAATGTGTGAGCAAATCCTAAAAACCCTGCACCAACAAAACTTAGTACCGAACAAGCGATTGACCATTTCAGTGCCAATCTATTTGGGTGATTTCGACCACCTTTATTGGCCATTGTAATGGCGAAAATGGCCATCCCTAAAAATGCCAGAGGCTCAAGTGCCGAGAAAAATCCACCGATCCATAACCAGTAATTTGGAGTACCGATAAAGTAGTAATGGTGACCAATTCCTAAAATACCAGATAAGAAAGTTAATCCAACAATAACGTATAACCATTTCTCAATGATCTCACGGTCAATACCAGTTAATTTAATTAATAAGAATGAAAGGATACCACCCATGATAAGTTCCCAAACACCTTCAACCCATAAGTGAACAACCCACCATCTCCAGAATGAATCGATTGTTTGGTTGTCATCGTGAATCATACCTGGAAGGTAGAATAAAGCGGCAGCCAATAGACCAAAGAAAAGAATTCCTGATGTCGTAGTCTTGCGATTTGATTTCCACAGAGTAACGGCCAAGTTAGCTATAAATGATAAAACGTTTACAACCACAAGGTAGTCTAACTCTCTTGGAATTTCTAAGAACTTTCGCCCTTCCCACCATCCAAAATGGAAACCAATAACGGCACTTACGGCGACAACCGCTAGGGACCAAAACTGAATTTGAGCAAGCCAAGGCCACTCTAGTTCACGATCACTTTCTTCCGGAATAATATAATAAGCTGCTCCCATGAATCCAGAAAGTAGCCAAACGACTAATAAGTTTGTGTGTGTTGTACGAGCTACGTTAAATGGAATCCATTCGTGCAATCCATCCATTCCAATCCTTGCAAACCCCATGATAAAACCATAGCAAATCTGTAGAAAAAGAAGCAGCATCGAAAATGCGAAAAAATTGTATGCTATTCTTTGTGATTTAAATTTCATTGTGTCCGTCCTTTACTATTGGTTAACAGGCTTAGCTGGATAACCGTTAGTATCAATTTCACTTACCCATTTTAAGAAAGCCACCATTGCCTCTTGATCTTCAGGAGACATGTTGTACTTCACCATTTTTCTTGCTCCTGGATAAACTTGCTCAGGATCAACAAGCATTGCCTTAATCCAATCAGGCCCTTTTGTCTCATAGACCTTTGTTAGCTCAGGGGCATAGTATGCTCCTTCTCCTAGTAAAGTGTGGCACCCCATACAGTTGTTTTTGTCGAAAAGATTCTTCCCGTGGATAACCTGTGGGGTTAGGTTTTCAGCACGTGTTAGCTTTGGTACTTGCTTTAAGGTATCGTAAGTCAGACCTACGAAAATCATTCCAAAAAACAAAGTACCAATCAAGAAGAAATACTTCGCACCTTTTTTTGATAGCATGTGAACATCTCCAGTTGTTGGTTAATATTTGTAACGTCACTATTCTTTTAAATTTTACTATTTATCGTCGAACTCTTCATCCCGTATGATAATAATTGTTATTTGATATAAATATGATATACATCATATTACATTAATTTAGATCATATTAAAGTAAATTTGGCTTAATATCGACTTTTTTTATCAAGGAGAATTTAAATGAAGATAGCGCTCATCGCTTTTCTAGGACTAACCATCAACCATCTTCAAGCTGGGACTTTGACGTCTGACACTGCCAATAAGCTTATGACAAAGTCAGGATGTATGACATGTCACTCACAAGACACTACCAAAATTGGCCCTTCATATAAGGAAGTTTCAAATCGTTACAACAACCTAACGCCAGAAACTTTAGCCTATCTAAAAGGCGAAAAACCTTTTGATTATCTAATGAAAAAAGTGCGCACTGGGACAAAGATCGGTGTGAATAAAAACTGGATGAAATCAAAAGAAGGAAAAACTTACGGAATGATGACTCCAAACCCACCAACAAGAATTTCTGATGCAGATCTTAAAGATCTTATCACTTATATCTTAGCTCTTAAATAAGTAAAAAAAGCGGATAAATATCATCTTGATTTTATCCGCCTTCACTTTCAAAATCACGCCATGAAAACAATCGAAAATCAATCTACAGAGACAAATTGTCACTCAAATGAAATAGCGACAAAAAGTTATTTTTTAGGACCTCAAGCCGAGAATGCTGATTGGTTACGCCATCAAATACTTTATATTCTTGATCACTTCTTTCAATGGCGAAAAGACCATCGGCCAGCAGATGGTCAGGCTATTTCCCGAGTGGATCAAAAAAATGAGAACTTCTTAAATAATCAAAATAATGTGCAAAGAATGATTCAAGATCTTTGTCATCGTTTTGAAAATGAAGTTCCACAATTTTCTCCTCGCTACATAGGTCATATGTACTCAGAACTTTCCCTTCCTTCACTACTAGGGAATTTCTTGGCCCTGCTCCATAACCCAAACATCATCTCGACAGAAGCCTCTCGTGTAGGTGCGTTTATTGAAGATGAGGCAATTAAAGATTTGGCCGAAATGCTATTTTATAACAAAGATCAGTCTTTTGGACACTTCACCTCTTGTGGGACAGTGGCCAACATTGAAGCTCTTTGGCGTGCTCGTTATTGCAACGATCATTTCCTGGCCATGGGTGCGTATTTAAATACCAACCATCAATTTGCATTGAGTTTTTTTGAAAGCTGCCACATGGGTTGGGATAAGTTTAATCAATATTGTCGGCAGTATAATATTAAAGAAGATGCTCTAAAAGAATACAGTTATGTATTTTTGGGGCCGTGGAAAGTGCAAAATATTTATCAAAAAGCCTTTGCAAAACCCTATCAAGGCTCAGTTGTTCTAGTTCCAAATTCAAAACACTATTCTTGGTTAAAAGCAGTCTCATTATTAGGCTTAGGGGACGTCAGCTTTATTGGCATCAATCTCACCCATCAAGGGCAAATGTGTGTAAGTGATTTAGAGAATAAAATTTTGGATCTAAAACAAAAAGATATTCCCATCATGATGATCGTCTCCATCTTAGGAACAACTGAACTCGGTGTCTGTGATCCTGTGGATAAGATTCAAAATCTATTAAACAAATATAACGAAAATAAACTTTTTTTCTGGCACCATGTAGATGCCGCTTATGGTGGTTATTTTGCATCGGCAGTTGATAAAAAACACCTCCACTCTCTTTATCTTTCTCCTGAAGTTGAAAATGCCTTTCGATCATTAAAGAATGTACAATCTATCACCATTGATCCTCACAAACTTGGATACATTCCTTATGCATGCGGCGCTTTTTTGGCAAAAAATTCTGACTATTATAAGGTCTCAGCCTTTGAAGCCAAATATATTCAGTCACCCACAAAAACGATTGATCGCTGGATGAAAACATTAGAAGGCTCTCGCTCTGCTCAAGGAGCAACTGCAACTTGGCTTTCAAGCAAAGCCTTAGGACTACATCCTGAGGGACATGGACTCATATTAGGAAGAACAATCAAGGCAAGAATTATACTTGAAGAAAAAATTAAACAACAGTGTCCTAATATGGCGTTACTGGAAAAAAATGATCTCAATCTACTGTGTATGATTAATAAAGGTTCGGCAATTTCCTTAAGTGATGCCAATGAAAAAACAGAAAAACTAATTGAACTTATCAATCAATCAAATAGCTTCATCGTTTCTAAAACAACCCTAAAATCTCCAGAGTATCAAAACATCATTGATTATCACTGCGAAAAATGGAACATAAAAAACGATTCAGCAGAAATAGTGCTCTTACGCCTTACTCTAATGAATCCCTTTTTTCATAACAATCAAACGAATGTTTCTTTTATCGATGAATTTGCAAACAAGCTAAACGAACTTTCATGCTAATTACTTATGAATGATGAAATTTTCTTTTTGCTTTTTGAAGTTTATTATAGCTTTCGATGAGCTTTTGATGTTTGTCTAAATTTTTTAAATTTAAATCACTTTCAGTTAACCCAAAGAAACGAACACTTCCATCAATAGTCCCGAGTGCTTGTTCCATGATGTCTTTTCCAAACATTTTTGTTAAATTCGGAATATAATCAGAAACATCTAGATCTTCAGATAGTTCAATATCCAACAGGGCATCAAGTGCTTGATAATATCTTCGTCTCGCCGTGGAATTATCATTAAATGTCATAAACATTTCCACTAATTCTTTTGCCTCTTCAAATTCGTTAAGGGCTAAGAGAATCAGACATTTTAACTCTCCTACATTTAATTGACCCCAAGCACTATTTTCATCAAACGCCACACCGATGAGTTCAGAAATTTTTAGATACTCATCTAATTCACTCTCATCAAGTTTTTTTATAAGCTTTTTAAGTTCTTTATCATTTAATGAATGCAGTTTTAGAATATCTGATCTAAAGGGCAATGACTTATTATGATTATCCCAAATCAAATCAGTTTTTTCATAAATTTCTGAATAATCTGGTACTAAGATTCGACAAGCATTGACTCCTAACTCTTCAAAGTCAGCGATATAAACTTCTTTATCTAATTCTTTCAAAATATTCATTAGATAATCGTATTCTTCTTTTGTCGTTCCCTCAAAATTCCACTCAACAAAATCGTAGTCATAGTTTTGACTAAAAAACTTCCAAGAAATAACTCCTGTAGAATCGATAAAATGATCTACGATATTATTATGTTCACAAATGGCATTTTTATTAAATGTTGGTGCAGATAAGACATTCAAACCTTCAAAACTTCTTCCCTGCAAGAGCTCGGTTAAAGAACGCTCTAAGGCCACTTCAAATTTTGGATGAGCTCCAAAAGAAGCAAAGACTCCACCATTTTTAGGATTCATCAGAGTCACACTCATTACTGGAAACTTCCCCCCCAATGAGGCATCTCTCACAATAATAGGATATCCCTCTGCCTCAAGCTTATTGATTCCTTCCATGATTTTAGGATACTTTTCTAAAACATTTCGAGGGACATCTGGAAGCGTGATCTCTTCAAGAATAATTTGATTTTTAACTGCACGCTCGAAAATTTCTGACAATGCTTGTACTCGAGCTTCATAACGAGTATTCCCCGCACTCATCCCATTACTTACAAACAAATTCCCAATAAGATTCACGGGAATATAAACCTGTGCTTTATCAGATTGTCTTTCATAAGGAATAGCACAAATTCCACGTTTAGAATTTCCTGAATTGGTATCAATCAAATGTGATGCTTTTAATTCTCCATCCGAATTATAAATCGCTAGAAGATATTCATCCATTAAATCTTTTGGAAGCGTGTCTTTAGGTCCTGGCTTAAACCACTTTTCTCGTGGATAATGAACAAAATCAGCATTGGCAATTTCATCACCTAAATATTGATCATTATAAAAATAATTATTACTAATTCTTTCTAAATATTCACCCAGTGCAGAACAAAGAGCGGCATCTTTTGTTGCCCCTTTTCCATTGGTAAAACACATTGGAGAATCAGCGTCGCGAATATGAACAGACCAAACATTCGGAACAGGGTTTCGCCATGAAGCAATCTCTAACTTAATTCCAAGTGCGGCAATTTTTGAAATGAGATTTTTAATAGTATCTTCAAGTGCAGAGTCCTTACCCAAAATCATGGTTTTGGTACCAGATTCGGTATCCCCTAAATACATTAAGCCAGACTGTTGGCCAAGTACGTCAATAATTTCAATTTTAAATTCAGGACCTTCTTGGATAACTTTTTTTACAGTACAGCGATCAATCGATTTTAATATCCCTTCGCGATCATGGGCAGAAATACTTTCAGGTAATTCAACTTGCAAATGAAAGGTTTGCTTATAACGATTTTCGGGATCAACAATATTGTTTTGAGTAATTCGAATATCTTCAGTAGGAATATTTCGAGCGAGACAGTAGACCTTAACAAAATAAGCGGCACACATTGCTGATGATGCTAAAAAATAATCAAAGGGACCTGGGGCCGTGCCATTTCCTTTATATCGGATTGGTTGATCCGCAATGAGGGTATAATCATCGAAGGTAGCTTCGACCTTTAAGTTCTCTAGATATCGTGTATTTACTTGCATAATAGGGCTTAGTTATCACGATTAAATAGAACTTGGCATCATTTTTTTTTATGAATGATTTAAACAAGATAACTAATGATAACGAGAGATTAAGAAAGATTAAATGAGCTATTTTGGGAATACTAAATCCCAAAATAGCTCTTATGGCTATTTTTGAGATTTCAAAAATTCAAAAATATCATTCCATTCATTATCGGCCATTTTGAACTTCTTCATAACTGTTCCGTATTTTTTATGCATTTCTACTGCATCTTTATCACCAGAATCAATCATGGCTTGTGGATCTTTGGTAAACTTCTTAATCCAATCTGCATTTCTTCTCTGGAAAATACCTTTAAGATCAGGCCCCTTTGTCGCGTCTTGATTATACTGAGAACCAATTGCGTGACATGATTTACATCCCCAGTCTTCAAATAGAAACTTTCCATTTGCAACATTTTTTGGTCCTGCCATAATTTCTAAAGAAACTAACAGTAGAGTTGCACTAATTAATACTTTCTTCATTCTTCCCTCCTCGTGGTACATTGAATGTTTATAGACAAATATCTTTGTATATCTCTTCGTTCTTTTTATCCTTCTCACTAAATGGACTAAAACCTAACTTGGTCCAAGTCAAATAATCCTCACAATTTTTAACAATTCTCTCTGGTTTTTGTAGCTGATGTTCCGACATATTATAAAGCGTAATCTGCATAAGTTTTTTCTTGTGACTTTTTATATAGGCAGTCACCATATCTTTTTCAATTTCACTTAAAGGTATATTTGGCATCGAAGGATTTTTATAACCCAAATTTATTGCATTGATTCGAGGGTTATCTAAATGAGTTCGAATCATTTGAGCATCCCGCGTACTAGCAATTTTTGCAAAACTAGGCCCAAAGGCCATACTAGTCTCATGGTGACAGCCCCAGCATTTCGCCGTAAAAACTGATGAGCCAAGACTCACTGGTAAAAACTCTCTTTCTTTATTAAATACGTTATATTTACCCACCGGTAAGCTATTATCAAAGCGCGCCAATTCAGTATGCATAATAGTGTCATAAATGAGTAGCTGCCCATTTTTGTCAAAAATACTTAAATAGGCATAGCGCCCGTCTTTAGAAAACTCAGTATGAGTAAATTTTTTTCCAGGCAATGGCTTAATTTTTTTAATTTCAAAAGACTTTTTATCAACTAATACCAACTCATCATCACCTTTATCCACCCAAAGATGATTAGATTTAGGATGGGTCTTAACAAAAAATCCATTTCCCCCCACTTCTATTTTTTTAACTAATTTCCAATCATACATTTTCCAAACGGTAATGAAATTGGATTTTATATGAAAAGTTGCAAAATAAAACTCACCTTGGTCATACCAGTAAGCGGCCGAAGATAAATGTGGCATGCCATTAATGTCTTCCTCAAAAACTACTTTATTTTTTTCAAGATCATACACAACAAATTTTTCACCATTTTTTGAAGATCCAACTAAAAACTTATCAAGTGGATCAATGAAAAAATCTTCTATAGGCATTGGTATATTTTTGTATGTTATCGTGAGTTTCGATAAATCTAGAACTCCAAGAATATTTTGATCGCGATAGGTAAAAAGCGCTTTATTTTCGTTAATAAAAGTATAGACCCCACTAATTTTTCCTTTCAGTGGCAGTATTTTTTTCACTTTGAAATTTTGTTGATCAAGAATGACCAAGGTTTGTGGCAAAAGACAACTGGCCACAAGGTACTTATTGTCATTTGAGGTGGTAATGTTGCGAAGTGATACACAGGCCCGTATAGTTTTTTCATGCCCGTTTTTTAAATCATAGGCCCCAATGAAACCAGCTCGACTTGGGATATAAAATCTTGAATAGTCCCGATTGTATTTTATACCACCGTGAACATCTGGAAATTCAAACTTATCTAAGATTTTAAGATCTTCCATAAGCCATATTTTATTTTGCCCTCGCTCAACTACCGTAGTTAAATTCTGGGGGTCTTTTAATTCTATATTAAGGTTTTTCACTGGAAATAGAGTCTGGCTTTTTTCGATATGTGATTTGTTCCAAACTACAATTGATTCCGTTTTTATAAAAGCCGTAATGGATTTAATTTCATCTTCTGTGAGCTTTGGATTTCCTTCCATTAAAGTATTAGGAATTCCCTCTTTAATTATTTTATAGATTTTTTCATCTTTTAATTTTTCAAGAGTCAATGGCATTAAAGGCGGGCCAGAGAATCCAATGCGGTTTTCATGATGGCAAGAAGCACATTTTTCCAAATATAACTTCTTGCCAATTTCGGTATTTGCTAAAGTAATAAAACTAAGACTTAAAAGGTTCATGATAAATAATATTGTAAAAACGTTTTTTCTCATAAATTTTAAGTCCTAGTCTTTTTTAATTAGTAAACATCTTCAACTGTGTTATGAACGTTAAACTTACCAGTTGGAGTGATAATTCTCTTATCATCAATTACTTTTTTAAGAGTAAGTGTTTTATCATCAACAACCACAATGGCCGAACGATGTTTCATTTCATTCCATACAGAGAACCAAACTTCGTCTCCTGCTTCGTTGTATTCAGGCTGAACAACTTTTTTAGTACCTTCACCTAAATTGGCCCATTCAGCAATTGGAAGAACTTTATAAGGCGCATCTAAATTATTTATGTCAAAAACAGCTACAGTTTGAGAAATTTTTGCTTCTGGATTTAAAGTTGTATCAACATAAAGGTTAGTAGATTTTGGGTGAGTCTTAATAAATAGTGACCCTCCTCCTTGGCCTTTAAGTGTTTTAACAACTTTCCATGCATGTTTTTTATCAGAAGGATCAGATCCAATTAATGAAATCGTTGCATCCCCTAAGTGTGAAGTTGCCCATACTCGGCCAAATTCTTTAGTCTTAAAGTTAGCTCCTCGCCCAGGATGCGGAATACTTCCAACATCAACAATTGCAGCCATCTTTCTTTCTTTAGAATCAACAATCGCTATTTTATTAGATTTATTAGCTGCAGTGAAAAAATAACGACGAGTTGAATCCCAACCACCATCATGTAAAAATGGTGCCGCTTGAAGTTCAGTTGAAGTTAAATTATTGATGTCGCTATAATTAACAAGAAGAATTTTTCCTGTCTCTTTAACGTTAATGATAAAGTCAGGGTGCTGATGACTTGATACAATTGCAGCAACACGAGGCTCTGGGTGGTATTCTTGAGTTCCTACAACGTTTCCACGAGTTGAAACGATTCTTTTTGGTTCAAGAGTCTCTCCATCCATAATTACGTATTGAGGTGGCCAGTAAGCTCCAGCAATAGCGTATTTATCTTCAAAGCCTTTGTACTTAGAAGTTTCAACCGATCTTGCTTCCAGACCAATTTTGATAGTCGCTACGATATCTGGTTTTTCCATCCAAAGGTCAATTAGGTCGATTTTTGCATCACGACCAATTGTGTACATATAGCGACCTGAATGAGAAAGACGAGAAATGTGAACAGCGTAACCAGTTTTAACGATGTTTACGATTTCTTTTGTATCACCGTCGATAATGGCAACTTCGCCAGCATCACGAAGAGTTACACCAAAAAAGTTTTTAATATTGTAGTTGTTCATCTTTTTTGTCGGACGATCTGCAACTGGAACTCTTACTTTCCAAGTCTCATTCATCTCTTTTAGACCAAACTCCGGTGGTGCAACAGGCTCATTCTGTACGTACTTCGCCATAAGTTTAATTTCATCAGCAGATAAATCTGCAGCAAAAGAAGGCATCCCTCCACCTGAGCCATCAGTTATAAAGCTAGTAAGGTAACGTGTACCTAATGGTCTAGTCTTATCTCTAGTTAATGGCTTACCAGTAGCTCCTTTTCTTAAAACCCCGTGACAACCAGCACATCTTTCAAAAAAAATCTTGTTGGCATGTGCAGTTTCTGAATCCGAAAGTTCAATACCTTTTAAGTCAGCTTTTTTAGTTGCACTAACTTTAATTGGGCTTGCTCCCCCCATATACTTAGCTTCTGGATTTTTGCCTTTACCAGCCGCCAATATTTCAGCAGGTGTAATTGATATTAAAGCACCTAAGATTAGACCTGCTCCAATCTTAAATCCCTTTATTTGACTCGCATCCATAATAACCTCCATGGAAATTGTGAGTTTAAATGCAACATGCATCTGATAAATATGATTCTTCTAAAATTTCATCATCTGTTAAGTAACAACCTGGATCTGATGCCTTGGCGTCTGAAAGTAATTGATGTGCACGAACACGTGTATTCCCATTGCACATTGAAAAATATTGGCAATTCAAACATCGACCGTGTATATCTTTTCTACTATCGCCTTGTGCATCGATATTAGCGACACCTGTTCCTGAAGCATTTCCGCCCCAATGAATCAGTATCTCTTTTAAGTGAGCAATATTTTCTTCTGGAAATTTTTCTTTTGCCCACATCAACATAAAAGCTGCATCAGCATCGTTATTTCCAGAAACAATTTCTAGGTCAATTCCTTTTTGATGAAATTCTAAAGCTCGATCAAAAAGCAGAGTCATTACATCTCTGGTCATTTTAAAATGAGCATCTTCTTTTTTATTACCACGTCCCCCATAATTTAAATGAGAGAGATAAAATTTCGAAACACCGTTATCAATGCACACATTAAGCATGTCATCAATTTGATGAAAATTAGTATTAGTCAAAGTCGTTCTAAGTCCCATTTTTAAACCGTGGCGAACCCCATTTCGCACTCCTTCAAGTGATTCTTCAAAGGCGCCTACTTTTCCGCGGATATGATCGTGAACCGCCCCGATTCCATCTAAGCTCACTCCTACATAATTAAAATCAATCTCTTTTAACCTCTGAGCAATTTCATCAGTAAGTAAAATCCCATTAGATGAAAGTGCCAAATAAAAGCCTTGTGCCTTTACTTCTTTGGCAATCTCAAAAACATGAGGGTGCAAAAGAGGTTCTCCCCCAGATAAAATAACCGCTGGGGCTTTAGCACGTTTCATAGCGCTTATATTTGTCAAACACTGCTCAAGCGACAGCTCTCCTGGAAAGTCTTTATCAAAAGAATTGGCATAACAGTGCCGGCAAGAAAGATTGCACCTTCTTAGCAAATTCCAAATAACTACTGGTCCTGATGCTTTTCGTTTTGAAAAAGCTTTGGGTGAAACTAAATGATCCATATAATGTGATAATCTAAACATACTAAATATCCTTTAGGCGTATACCAGTTTTCTTTAAGATCTCTGAGCTGATTATTTTATCCATCGATAAAATATAACCATCCGCCGCTGTTTTCATTTTTTCTATTTGCAAATTCATTTCATTTTCATTACGGCCATGTACCATGGCAAAAAGATTATAATTCCAATGAGGGGGAAGTTTCGGTCGCTGATAACAATGACTAACAAAACCAAGTTCCCTAAAAATTTCGCCAACGATGTCTATGTGATCCTCTTCTAACTCCCAAACCGTCATGGCATTATAGATAAAACCTAACTTATAATGATTAGTAGCAACTGCATTTTTTCTCACAAAGTTTATTTGGTACATTCTCTCTAAACGCTCACAAATTTCTTCTTCTGTTACGTTAAGAGCATTAGCTAATTCAAGATACGGTCTTTCGCAAATTTCTAATCCATTCTGAGTGGATTTTATAATTGCCATGTCGACTTCATCATTTTTGTAATTTTCGATTTTAAATTTATTCATATTTTTGCCTTCATCCTTTTTAAACATCCAAATACAAATCTAAATTGTATTCTTTAAGCTTTGGAAGGTTGTAGGTTTTTAAATTAGTTTTATTTTCTATTTCTTCAAGAAGTTTCATCCCATCTTCGATAGACTTAGCGGCCAAAACAAACCACATATTAAACTGATGATTTCTTTTATAATTATGAGCTACCTCTTGATACTCATTCACCAACATAGAAATTTCCTTAAATTTTTCTTCAGGGACAATCATCGCGACCAAGCTCACATATCCACTTGAGCGATCAAGATTAAAAAAAGGACCAATTCTTGTGATGAATCCCTCGTCTCTAAGTTTAGACAAGATTTGAATAACATCTTGCTCAGAGAGATTAAGTTTTTCAGCAATATCCTTAAAGGGTTTTACAGAAAAGCCAAAATGTCTTTGAACAAGTCTTAATACGTTCAAATCATTATTTGTTAATTGATAGGATGTATTCATTAGTAATTTGCTCCTTTTTGTTTGAAGCATTGACTACTAAAAAGAATTCGAAAATCAGAAACGTCGTTACCTATGGCATCCAAAACAATACGAATTTGTTGCTCAACTAATGTTCTTTCTTTACCATGAATCATAAAATAAAGATTAAAATCCCAAACCCCACGTATAGCATCTCGCTCGTAACATAAAGTGACAAAATCAAATGATGAAATACGTTGACCAACTTCCTCAATTTTTTCTACTGGAACTTTCAAAGTAGTCATAGCATTTTGAATATAACCAATTTGTCGATTATGAAGTACTGGGCCAAATCGTTTAATGGTGTTATTTTCTTTTAATTCTTTTATTCCAGCGATGACTTCACTTTCAGTCATTCCTACTTCAAGTGCAATTTCTTGAAAAGGTTCGAGAGAGTTAAGAGAAATTCCATTTTGAATGGCTTTAACCAAACTGTTCATTAGAGATCCTCCCATTGAATTTTTTGACGTGCTTTCAAATCAATCTTAAAGGCACGCTTCATGGGAAATTGGTAAACCTTTAATTGTATTTTTTCTTCCATTTGAGAAACAACTAGGTCAAGACCTTCTCTACTTTCGCCAGTACAGACAAACCAAATGTTTAATTCATTTTCACGCAGATAATTATGATTAACTTCTTTAAAAGAACTAATAATATTTGCTACTGAATCAATTCGATCATAAGGGCATTTCACGGCTGCTAAAAAACTAAACCCGAGCTTATGCGTGGTAAAAATAGGACCTAATCGTGATAAAATTCCTTTATTTTTTAAATACTGATATCCTTCTAATACTTCATTTTCAGAAACTTTTAAATTATCTGCAATTACCTTAAAAGGTCTTGAGTCTAGCGGAAAACTATCTTGGTAATCTAAAATCAAATGATTTAAAAGTTCGTTAAATTCCAACGGACACTCCTAATCCCTCTAAGGATTCTTCTTTTAAAAACCAATTCCACTGATGATGAAACTGAACTGTCTCTCCCACAACAAACACTGCAGGTGATTCAACAAAAATCTCTTTATTAGCAACTTCAAACAAAGTACTTGTTATCACTTTTTGATCATGCCTAGTCGCACGCTCAATAAATGCCACTGGTGTTTTAGATGGCTTGCCACCCTCAATAAGTTTTTGGGCTATAAATGATTTATTTCTCACTCCCATTAAAATCACAATCGTCCCCACAGATTGCAAATTGCTCCACGGCACTAAATCTAAGCCATCTGTATTACATGTATGCCCAGTCATCACTAAAAAATTATTTGAAACTCCTCGATGAGTAATAGGAATACCTGCGTATGTTAATGCTGAAACTGACGAAGAAATACCAGGAACAACTTCAAAAGCGATGTTGTTTTTTACCAACTCCACAATCTCTTCTCCACCACGTCCAAAAACAAAGGGATCTCCACCTTTTAGTCGTACTATTTTTTTATATTTATGAGCATAATGAACTAGCAATTTATTTATTTCATCCTGTGGAATAGTATGCTCTGACTCTTGTTTTCCGACATAATGAAGATGTGCATTCGGATTAATCTCATCCATAATTTCATTACTCACTAATCGATCGTAAACGATAACATCCGCAGTTTTTAATAACTGGTATGCTTTCAGTGTTAATAAATCCAGAGACCCAGGCCCTGCTCCAACTAAAAATACTTTTGAGTTATTCATCCTCATTACTCCACAATAGTGTTAAGAAAAACTCCTGAAGGGGAAGCCACATCAAAAGAATTTACACGAGACCAGTTATCAACATTGTATTCATGCATTTTGTTTTCAAAATAACTTGTCACAAAAAGCTTTTTACTATTTTGAGAAAAACGGATATGCATAACCCTCTTCCCTGCATTAAAAGAATTTTCAACAACCATCTTTTTAGTATCAACAACGGCAATTAAGTTTTCAGTTTCCCCACTAAAGTTAACGACGATATTTTTCTTATCAGGTGACACCGAAGCAAAAACGGGCTCTCCTGGAAGTTCTATTTCTTTGACGGTTTTTTTGGATTTCATATCAATGATGAGTATTTTTTTGTGGGCTGCAATTGGCACAAACGCCAGATCACCAACGATTCCCCAATAGCCAAAGTGAGGTACTTTATAAACAACATTTGACTCATTTAAATTTAAGTTGATTTTTGAATAAGAAAAGGATTTCAAATCAAGAAAACCAATTGCTGCTTCATTAAAAAAACCGACCAAATAATCACTACCATTAACTAAAGCATCGAAAGGTAGATTGCCGACGTTTTCAAACTTTTTTACTAATTGAAAATTTTTCGTTGTATCTAGTACCCAAATTTCATTTTTATCCATTAGCGAAAAAACTAAAAAATCACTATAGACCTTTACTCCCACATTTCGAGATTCAGTTAATATCGTATTTTCGACTTCTAAATCTTTTGATAAAATAACGACCGATGCAGGGTCATAATTAACAATAACTATATTATTTTCTGTAAATGTTAATCCAATACCGCTTTTCCCAATCTTTACTTTTTTTATCAACTGATCTTTATTGATATCAATCTGTGAAATGTATCCATTACGTGCTAACAAATAACCTTTTCCCCATTTAAATTTCATTGTGGCATGGTTTAAGTTACCTAAGTCCGAAATCAACTTAACCTGTCCATTATCAAAAACTTGTAAGGACTCACGCTCTCTTTGCACAACATAGA
>JAKLJM010000017.1 GCA_023151145.1 Bacteriovoracaceae bacterium
CATATTGGAATCAGTACTCATGGTGGTGCTCTAAGAAATGTAATTCATCATTTTTTGCCTGAAGATCATCCTTTGTTACCCATTCCAAATTGCGTCGTTTATAAGTTGGAATATGATGGACAGATGAAACAATTCATTCCATCTGCCACACCTTTGTTTTAATTAAAAAATTTCTTTAATTGATTATCAAATGAAGTTTTTAATTCAAGAGCTTTAGCTTGATAAGCCTCTGGATTTTTCCAAGCTTGTTTGGGCGAAAGTATCTTTGTATCAATAGTTCGAACTTTTTTAGGAACATAAAAACCAAAAATCTCGTCTTTTTCAAAGTGATCATTAGTTAATGGGAGATCAAGTTCATGATTTTGAACTGCACGTATGAGGTCGCGAGTAATCTTAAGTGGAAATCTTTCCCCCTCACCATATGCACCACCATACCAACCAGTGTTAACAAGCCATACATTGATTTTATATTTCTCTAAATATTCTTTTAAGATTTTTGCATATTCAGTCGGATGACGAAGCATGAAAGGTGCTCCAAAACAAGGTGAGAATGTGGCTTTCGGGGATTTTACTCCAATTTCAGTGCCCGCTAACTTTGCCGTATAACCTAAGACAAAATATTTTTGAGCTTCTTCTGTGCTAAGTTTCGCTAGGGGAGGTAAGACACCGAATGCATCGGCACTTAAGAAGAAAATATCTTTTGGTATTGGACCATTGCTGGATTCTACGCGTTTTGGAATAAAATTTAGTGGATAACTAGAACGCCCATTTTCAGTTTCCGAGCCATTAAAAAAATCGACAGCGAAATTTTCTGAGTCAAAATAAACGTTTTCTAAATAAGAACCAAATCTTGATGAGGCATCAAAAATTTCGGGCTCAGTGTCTTTTCCTAATTTATAAGTCTTGGCATAACAACCACCTTCAAAATTGAATACACCTTCGGGACTTAATCCGTGCTCATCATCACCAATGATTAATGTTTCGGTATCAGTTGAAAGAGTGGTTTTTCCTGTTCCTGAAAGTCCAAAAAAGACATAAGATTCGTTTTTAGGTGTTAAGTTTGCACCTGAATGCATTGGAAGAACATTTTTTGTCGGTAAAAGATAATTTAATATAGAGAACATGCTCTTTTTGATTTCACCAGAATACTTAGTCCCAATAATGAGAGTCATCTTTTTTTCGAAACAAGTGACAATAACTGTTTTAGATCGAACACCGAGCTCTTCCGGATTAATTTGTAGATCTGGGGCATGTAAAATGTAATAAGTATCAAAGACTCCATCTGTTTTTTCTTTGAACATATACTCAGAAAATAAAATAGCTGATGGGTAAGGGGAAAGCACTCTTACGCCCAGGGCGATATGTAACTTAGACCCAAGACTTTTTTCTGTCGTGAAGATTTCTTTTTTGGCGGCCATATCATCAAGAATGATATTGGTTAGTTTGTCGAAAAGTTCAGGACTCATTTCTCTAATATTATTTTCCCACCAAACGGTCTTTTCGGTTGTTGGTGTTTTGACTACATATTTGTCTTCAGCAGATCGCCCAGTGTGGGGACGAGTATCGATCATGAGTTCCCCATGAGGGCCGAGTTTTCCTAGATTTAATTGCAATGTTTTTTCTATTAACTCTGCATGGTGATGATGAGGTTTAACTTTTTGAATTAAAGATTGGATTTTGTTTTGGATTGATGTCATTGGTTTTACTCCTAAAAAAACTGTTTTTATCATGCCTATTTCCTTGATCAAAATCAACTTTATAAAAATCTTGTTGGGAACTGATTAACATCAGTCTTAATGCTCTTAGATTCGTACTATCAAACGCTAAGGCAAAGATTTATTGGCAGTTTTACCTCTTAATTGAAGTAGTTAAGGAAGGGGGACTGAATGAATTTGACCCTATTTGAAAAGCTCAATATAAGCTTAAGATGTTGAAATGCTGAGTGTCAGAACGCTAGTAGGTATAAAGTTATGAAGGAGCGAGAGATTTCTTTTGAGTGAAGATTGAAAAATGGTCATACTTGAATGAAATCGAATCCCAAGGAAAAATTAATTGATCCCTTTGAGTGATTCAAACTAAGATGAAAGAAATTATTTATTAGGTGAAAGTTGGAGGACGGTAATGGCAAAGAAGAAAGTGGTAAAAAAGAAAGCGGTAGCTAAAAAAGCGCCAGCGAAGAAAAAAGCGCCAGCGAAGAAAAAAGCGCCAGCTAAGAAAAAAGTGGCAGCCAAAAAAGCGCCAGCTAAGAAAAAAGCGCCAGCTAAGAAAAAAGTAGTAGCTAAGAAAAAAGCACCAGCTAAGAAAAAAGTAGCTGCTAAAAAAGTTGTCGCAAAGAAAAAAGCTCCTGTAAAAAAAGCTCCTGTAAAAAAAGCTCCTGTAAAAAAAGCTGTGGCAACAAAAGTTGCAGTAGTAAAAAAAGCACCAGCAAAAAAACCAGTTGAAAAGAAAATTGTTGCAGTAAAAGTAGAAGCTGGGATACCAAAAGTTGAAGTGGTAAAAAAGGAAGCTGAAAAGCCAGCGGTCACATTAGAATCAAATAATTTTATTAATTTAAAATTACAAAAAGCTAAACACGAAGATCCGCTTACTCACCATGATGATCATGAAGAAAAAGAAGAATTTCATCATCCGCCTTTAAAGCCTATCGTGCGAGAAGAGCCAAAAATTGGACGAAATGATCCTTGTCCTTGTGGTTCTGGGAAAAAATATAAAAAATGTTGTGCTAACGAATAATGAAACTTAATAGTGAAGCCCCTTCGTCGGGGCTTCGTTATTTACAATCAGACAGATCAGAGTAAAAATCTAATTTCTCTTCACTGATATCGACAAATAAACAGAACGGTCCAGAATTTTTTAATGCATCCATACTGTAGATGGCAGCATTTTCACAATCATTTCCAGACAACATGACTACCCACCGATCGATCCAGCGGTTCTCTACGTTTCGCATATAATGTAAACCATTAATGAAACTCTGACAGTCTAGTAAAAGTTTGTGGTCCGCTTCTGGATTTTGCACAACCCATTCTATTTGGTAATCCATCTGAGGAATGTCATTATAGCTTTCAATGATAAACCCATAATTGTTTCGACCAAAAGATTGGAGAGAAGCAATTAAGGCGATCATGATAATTAAGACTTTCATATTTCCTCCTACTTTTAGCCTAGGCTTATAGTAAGAGGAAGAAACTGATTTATGTTATGTTCTGATAAAATTTATTTAAAATTATAAAGCTAATGAGTGCTTTAACACTCAGCAAGACCAACGGAGATATTGGTGGCCAATCCACCTTCTGAGGTTTCTTTGTATTTGGTATTCATGTCTTTGGCCGTTTCCCACATTGACTTAATCACATCATCTAAACTTACTCGTGCACTTTTTGGGTCACTTTCCATCGCTATACTTGAAGCCGTAATTGCTTTCATTGCTCCCATACTATTTCTTTCGATACACGGAATTTGAACCAAACCACCTATTGGATCACAAGTCATTCCTAAGTGATGTTCCATGGCGATTTCTGCAGCCATGAGTACTTGATCAGGAGATCCGCCAAGGCATTCAGTGAGAGCGGCAGCGGCCATCGCACTAGAGACTCCAATTTCAGCCTGGCATCCACCCATGGCAGCAGAGATTGTGGCGTTCTTTTTAAAAATTGTTCCTATTTCTCCAGCAGTTAAAATAAAGCGAATAACTTTTTCTTCATCAAAGTTTTCACTAAAACAATGTGCATACATGAGGACCGCGGGAATAACACCTGCGGCACCGTTTGTTGGCGCAGTTACAATTCTTCCAAAAGAAGCATTTTCTTCATTAACGGCCAAAGCGAAACAGCTTACCCATTTTGTGATATTGGTAAATGATTGATTACTATTTTTGACTGCAGTTATCCATTCATCAACGTTAGAAAATTTTTGATTTTTTAAAAGTCGATCATTCATTTCAGATGCTCTTCTTTTAACGTTGAGACCACCAGGGAGTATTCCAGATTTACTTACTCCTTTAAAAATACATTGCTTTATTTCATGCCAAATCTTTAAAGCCTCATAACGGATTTGATCTTTTGTCATCCAGGCTTGTTCATTAACATAAATTAATTCAGAAACACTCAGATTTAATTTTTTACAATTATCACTAATGGCTTGAGCGACATGACAAGGGTAGGGTGTAACAATGGCATTTTCTTCAATGGTATTTGAATCATCGGTTGCAACAAATCCACCACCTACGGAATAATAATTTTTAGTAAATGTTTTATTGTCTTTTGTGTTTAGTTCAAACTTCATTCCATTCGGATGAAAGTCTAATGTGATACTTGGCTCGAAAATAATATTTTGTTTATATTTAAAATAAATTTCTTTTTCGCCATTTAGTTTTAATAAATCAGTAGCTTTAATATTTTGAACGATTGTAGAAATACTATTGGTATCTACTGTGGTGTAGTCATATCCAGAAAGACCCATTAGAACGGCGACATCAGTTCCGTGGCCAATCCCTGTTTTTGCTAAGGAACCATAGAGATGAACACTTACAGATTCTATGGCGGAAATCGAGATATTGTTTTCTTTTGCAGAATTCAAAAACATCTGAGCTGCTTTCCAAGGACCCATCGTATGTGAGCTTGAAGGTCCAACTCCAATTTTAATGATTTCAAAGATACTAATTGATTTCATTCTCTATTCCTTGCCAAGACTCTTAATTCTCACTAAGTCACATTTTGCTTTGAAATCGACGTAATTGCCAAGAGGGAAGAGTCATTTAAATTCAATTTTAAAGAGAAAAAGTCCATTTGCGGGTGCCACTTTCCATGAATGCTGATCTCGTTTGCTACTATTTAAAAGTTGTTTAAACTCAAAAACGGTAAGCTTCCCACTACCAACCATCCATAGAGCACTTACGATGTGTCGAATCATTTGTTTTAAAAAACCTTTTCCTACAAAGCGAAGTTGATAACATTCAGAGATGGTTTCTGGAAATTGAAAGAGACTTGTTGCTGGAAAGACTTGATGAGGATTAATTAAGGTTAGTTCACATCCATCAATTGTTCGAATGGTATTCGTTACATTACTTCCCATTGAAGAAAAATTACAAAAATCATGTTTGCCCTTTAAAGCATCTAGGCATATTTGAATTTTATCAAAATCTAGGGGGCGAGAGAAATTTGCTATAAATTGTAAGTCAGTGAAGGGGATTGTTTTGTGATTAGTAAAAAAGTAGCGATACTCTTTTAACGTAGCTTCTACATTCGGTTTAAAGAGAGCGTCGCATGTAGCAATATTTATACAGAGGATATCTGGGGAGAGTAATTGATTTAGAGAATTAAGAATATTCGTTTTTTCCTGTTCTTCTAGAAATATACAATTCTCACTTGAGATTTTTACGACCTGAAAATTGGCATGTACACCAGAGTCAGTTCGAGAAGTTCCTCTGGTTGTGAATTTACCATTTATTAATTGAGCTAATCCGTGATTTAATTTGGATTGTACAGTTTTGAGGTTCGGTTGAAATTGAAACCCATCAAAGTTAGTGCCAATGTATTGAATGGATAATTGGTAATAGTACATCAAGAAATTATAGTATCAAAATTGATTATTACAATAAGAAACCTAATGGTTGTTTAGGTTTCTTATTGTAGTTAAGGTATAAATTAAGCGCTTTCTTGTTTGTTGAAATTTTCAATCGGAGGTGCATCGTAATTTTTCTTAGAGCCAAGCATTTTTCTTAGTGTTTGAATGGCGACACGCAAACGATGAGATTGGACTCTTAAATTCTCTGAGGCTTCCTTAGAACGATTAGACATCTGTACAGAGTTATTAGTGTCATCATTTAAATTTTTTAATGCTTGATTTACCTCATCAACTCCAATGGATTGTTCTTTAATTGCACTAGAAATTTGAGTAACAGATTCATCTTGTTCCATGACACAGCTTAGAATTTTATTAAGCTCATTGATACATTCCTCTGCAACCTTATTTCCGTTTTGAACTTTGTCTCGACCTTTATCTACTATGGCACTTATGTTTTGAGTAGTGGTCTCCGCAATCGCTCTAACTTGAGCTTGAGATTTAACCAGCATTTGATTAATTTCATTTGCTGCTTGCCCCGACATGTTTGCAAGATTTCCTACTTCTTCAGCAACAACCGCAAATCCTTTACCGCTTTCTCCAGCACGTGCAGCCTCAACGGCAGCGTTGAATGAGAGAAGCTTTGTCTGAAAAACAATGTCATTAATAACTTCAGTTTTCTTTGTAATTTCTAGGATGACATTATTGATTTTTTTAATTTCTTCACCATTTATTAAAACATTTTCATGAATGTCATTATAACTTTTTGAAATTTCTTGCATTTCAACAATCATTCTATCAACTGTTTTTTTCCCAGATTCAGCTGAAGTTTTTGTTGTTGCAGAGAGTTTGGAAGCTTGTGCTGCAGAATGTTCATTATGCTTAATTGTTGAAGAGATCTCGTCCATAGCAGTTACGCTTTCAGTGATACTTGAAACTTGATTGTCGACTGAGTTAGTTAATCCACGACTTACGAGATTCATTTTTTGAGATGAATTTTGAAGATCATGTACGGTCTCAGAGAGGGATTCAACCGTTTTATTAATTCCATTCATGATATTAGTAACTAAAATATGAGAGAGAACTAACGAGAGAGAAAAAATGACAAAAAGAACTAATCGAATTTGATTAATAAATCCGGACATCGTTGCTTGAACGTCCTCTACATACATACCCGAGCCAACGATCCAGCCCCATGGTTGATACAATTTTAAGTAAGAAGTTTTTTTCTTAGGATTGGCTTCACCTGGTTTCGGCCACCAGTAATCATAACTTCCTTCGCCATTATTTGTTTGAACGATTTTGGTCATGTCGATAAAGATGGGATTGCCATCAGGGTCTTTAGTGCCAGAGACATCAGTGTTATTTAGTTTTTTGTTAATTGGGTGCAGAACCATTTTATTACTAGTGTCATGTATCCAAAAATAAGTTCCGTCACTCAGTCGAATAGTTTCCACCATTTTTAGTACCGCTTTTTTAGCATCTTCTTCACTGAGTTCTTTGGAAACAACTTTATTTCCGTAGTCTTCAAGAACTGAGTAGAGGGTCTTAACAGATGATTCAGGAACTCTTTGAATCATTTGATTTTGAAAGGTGTTGATAATGAATATATTTACATAAATAAAAATAACTAAAGATAATCCAGTCAATACGCCCATGAATTTTTTGTATAAACTCAAAACTGCTCTCCTCGTAAACTTGTCATTTGCCTAAGTATCGGATTTTTTGATTATTGTATGAATAATTTTTCTAGAATCTTAAGAGATTGATAAAGATCAGCGTTTCTGAAAAATGTAGTAGAGCTGTTCAAGAGAAGAGCGAGATAAGAGAGAAGAATAGTCGGTTATTGATTAAGGAGTTTTCAGCTCACAAATCTCACAATGATTAGTTTCGACTACACCTTTTACAAAAATATGAGGAATAAAGGGAAACCAAAGCGGGTTTCCATTCTTCATTTTGGTTTCTTCCCAATATTGAATGGTCTTCGTTGGTACTTCTTTAATTTCGAAATAATTTTTTAAAGATAGAAATTCAATTTCATCTAAATGAATTTTAAAGTTTCCTTTTTCTTTCTCAGGATTTCTTTTAAAGAGTGCAACTTCATGATTGGTTAATACGTCTTGAATTGGTATTTTGAAATACTCAGATCGTTTAATTTTGGTATCAGGAAAAATTTCAATTAATTTGTTTAAAAGAATTTGAGGATCTAGTGACGAAAATTGAACTACGTCGTTCCATTTACAATTAAGAAGAGGAATCATTTCATTCATTAGTGATTCACGCCCGACATATTTTTTAGCGTGATTGGCGTAGATGGATGATTCTTTATCCATTTGATTTAAGGGAATGAGTAAGGTTCCTTCAAATGGTTCAGGTTTTAAGTGGTAGATATATTTCATGACTTGATAGTAACTTAGTATTCCTCAAATAGTTAATACATACTCATTTTTTAATCCAATTTTTTTACTATTTTTGTCATTTTAATCTCCTTAAAATTATTTATAGGAATGATTCCCGGCGATAGCTTAACCCTTAATTAACTTGTAAATTATTGCTAGTAATTTTACAAGTTTAAGAATAAGAACCAACGCCTTCAAGGTCTTAAGCATCCAACCCCTCTTTTAACGAGGGGTTTTTTATTTGGACAGAATTTTAAATATTGAGTGTGTGGAATTTGTATTTTTGAAATGAAGATGAAGTAATTTGTTAAGCTAAAGTTTTTAATTAGAAAACAAATAAGCACAAGATCGAAAGTTATTTAGAATAGTTTATAGTACATGTATAGATTGGTGCCCGCCATTCTAAGTTATAAGAACCAGAGTTATTGCTCGAATTACAATATCCAATAACATGGAAAGAGCCGAGAGTTGATTTGCGTGAGTTGGCAAAGTTACGTTTTATCCACAAATGGTCTCGAAAGCAATTGGCCGAACACTACGGTAAATCGGAGTGGGCGATTCAGAGCTATTTTCAAAAACTGAAGAAATTGAATTTGTAAGTGATTCCTAGTTTTTCAAATATTATTTTAACTTTTTAAATAAAAAAACGATAGGAAGCTATTTTTTTTATTGAGAGGTTTTAAATATGAAAATAATTGTAGCGATTTTATCCATTGTTTTATCATTTGTATCTTTTGCAAG
The DNA here is from genome assembly GCA_023151145.1 of Bacteriovoracaceae bacterium. Lineage (GTDB taxonomy): Bacteria > Bdellovibrionota > Bacteriovoracia > Bacteriovoracales > Bacteriovoracaceae > Bacteriovorax. The sequence goes on from JAKLJM010000017.1 coordinate 8,703, forward strand.
TTGTGAGCAGGGAAAAGCGATCACTGGATACCATTCGACTATTTAAAAACTTCAAATATATACTAAGCCTTCGACTTCATCAATGAAAGTAATCAATGAAATGGCTTCATATTCAAGGACTGTTAACCAACCCAAGTACTGTTAACCAAGATTATGAAACGGCATTGTGCTAGATGTAAAGCTGGGTTAAAGGGTCAATTACTAATGCTGATGGTGATTATTTAAATCGGGAAACTGGTTGGGTGCAAAAAATGGAGTCTCACTTACTGTAACTTCAAAAATGGAAAACAGTGTTCCGGCTAAAAAAGATGAATGTTATAAGTAAAGGCATAAAAATTTTACAAAGACATAGGCTCTTAACCAACACTTTCCAACGGTAAAAAGGCTGTAGGTGCATCGAAAAACAAATGCGATAATTACATTGGTGCATTTTACTAATCTTCTAATGAATTTGTTAAATTTACCCATCAATGACTGACAAGTTTTAGCCGAGTTCTTTTCATTGTAAGCGCATTCTAACGATTTCGATACTCAATTTCTTGAATTTGACAAGACGAGAATATACCTACGGTTTCAAAATGGATCTTTGAAGATCGCATTGATTATCTGAGTTGATATATTTTCTGTTTTCTGAGACTTGCTCCCAACTTTCGGGATCTTTGAAAGTGATAAAATTATCAGTATCTCTCAAGTTATCCATAAAGATAACGATGTTAAATCCAACTTTATTTCTTACTGATGGATATACAATAGCTGGAATTCCTAAGCTGTAAACGTAGTAACCAAACCATTGGGAAGTTGAAAACTGATCAACCCATGTGTCCCAAGCTTTATATCTGTCAGAAAAGATAGAAGTGTATAATTCTTTTCCACTAGCACATAAGCTCATTGGTTCAACGTCGATATCTTTTGCTAATGTTAAAAAATTCTGTGGGATTTTAATCGTGCTGATCACACGAAAAAAATCATCTATGGCTTTTGTTGATCTTAGATCTATATAGCGATCAATATTTGCCTTTACTTTAAAGTGCGCAAAGTCTCCGATCGATTCTTCTTGAGAGTGAAATGATTCATTAAATGCAGTTTCGTAATCACTACCTAGGTAGAGTGCTTGAAAGTAGTTAGATCCTCCACGCGTTGTTTGCCCAAAGTTAAATCTACCGCCAGGTGGTTTTTTTACACTTCCCAAGGTACATAGCGGATCTTTGCTAAATCTTGCTCTAACAATTCTAGAGAGGTCATCATTTATAAAGTCCAGTTTCACGTTATTTAAAAGTGATGTATTGATGTCGTCTAATATATTTTCTCTTTCGCGTTGGAGGTAGTTTTCAACTAGGTCACAATAGGCTTTTTCTGCTTCATTTGCTTGTTCAAATGCTTTGAGTTTTTGGTCAATGAAATATTCAGGAATAATTTTGCGGAAAGTAAAATCTCTTGCCTTTTGGCTTAATTTACTTTTTTTTAGAAATTCGTCTAGTTGTTTCAATCCTCTATTCATCGAATAAAGTTAGCAAAAATGACTGAGATAATAAAGAAATTTAAGATAGAAAAGGCACCCGCTGAGGATGCCTTGTTGATGAGCTTAATACCCTTCTTTTGCGGCTAAAATAAACTTTATAACCTTATTTGCTCTGCCTTTTAAGATCACGCTTTTTGGGCTTGATCCGCCAAAGTTTAAATTGGGTGAATTAATCCATTGCTTTGATTTTGTTACGTCACCACCAAAGGTTTCTGCAACATATTCTAGTGCAGCTGCAAGTTGCTTTATGCGCTCTTGAGTTAGTGTAGACATTCTTTCAGGGCGAAGCTTGTCAGCGTTCATTCCAAAAGCTCCAGCTAATTCAGCTCGAGAAATATCGAGAAATTCTCCAACTTGGTCTATCTTTAGGTCACCAGTGGGTGTAAAAAACCCCAAAACGTTTCCTAATGCAGATCTAGAGATTGCATTATCTAGCATTTTGGTCCTCCTTTTTGTAAATTCCTGTACAGCTTTTCGGCTGAAAAGTGCTGTGACTTTACCACGATTATACCACAAATCAACCGTAAAGTAGAGAGGGGGTAAAAGATAGCTACTCTTTTGTTATTAATCACTTAAGTGACCTCTGTGGATGCGTCAATATCTAAGTTTGAGAATTTAATGAAAAAATCATCTCTTTATTCTGTGAAATTTGCAACTTGCTTTTTTAAAATAAATTACGCAAAAAGCTAGATAGATAAGGAAGCTTTTCAAAAATAATTCGTAAGAATAAGACGATCAATAATTTAAGAAAACATTAAATGTAACTTAAAGATCTACTGATTTTAATTTTTAATTTGATCAAAAGTTGAGTAAAGAGTTCTGTTATTTTTACCGATAGAATGAAAAATTGCAAGGTTAGTTTGACAGTAAGATTGACAAAAAAATTATCAGTATAAAATAGTAACAAGGAAAGGAAAATGCATAGGTTGATTTTGTTTTTGATGATTGGGTCATTATTTTCATGCTCTTCCGCTAGTTCAAAAAAAGTGATCGGGCCAAACAGTAGAGAAGCTTATTTCGTCAAGTGTGCACCTCTTGCCTTAGATGATTGTTATGAAGAAGCAATTAGGTTATGTCCCACTGGTTATAATTTTCTTGATAAAAATAATAATTCTAGTTCAGTAACAATGCCTATGGGGGGAATGTTTTTTACTTCATCAGGTCCAAATACTATGCTCATTGATTGCAAATACTAAAGGTATTAAATTCGGCTAAAGTTTTTCAAAATTAATTAATTTTAGAAATTCTGTAAAAAGTTGGATCAAAAACAAGATTTTTTGGATAATATTTGTTTATTTTATTATCAATTTCAAAATGAACAATTCTAGTTTCTTCTTCAATAGAAAATTGTTCCCTCTTGAAGCAAATTGCTAATAAAAAAATATCCCTTAAGAAGAGTGGAATGATATGCCTAATTGCTTTCTTGTCCCTTAGGTATTTCACTATTAAATCGAAATAACCTGAGATTGTATCATCAATCATTTTGTTGAATTTTTTTTCATCGTAAATTAAGTTAATAACAGTGAGATTGTTATCAATTAAAGGCTCAATTTTTAATTGACACCCATTTCCATTGTCTCCAAATTTCATTCGATTGTGGTTGTTGTCAATATGAGAAAAGCAAGTAACGTATGGAACTACTTGGTTTTTATTTTTCCTTCTTTCGATTAGTTCTTTCTTGATATTTGGAAAAACGTAAAAGTTTGAAACAGATAGTTTTTTTATAATAATATCTAAGCCTCTAACGAATTCCTGATTATCGTCAGAGATTTCATAGGCTTTAGACATCAAAAGAGTGCTGGAGTTTAAAATTTTGTCTCCATTGATTTTGGATGTCCAATGATAAAGAGGGGTATCAAATTTTTTACAGATTTTATTAATCAAAATTTGATTGCAAAGTATATCTGTGTGATATGCTAAGTGGCTCATTGTAATTTTCAGGCCACAGTTGTCAAATCTTCATTCTTAATGAAATTTGATACTTCGTAGAGGTAACAATCTCCCTATTTTTGTGTTTATTAATTTTATTAACGACAAATGATTTTTCAGGAAATGAGTTAAAAACTCTTACTCCAAATGAAATACTGCTCTTGAATAAACAGTTTATTTCTCCTCGTTTTTTATCCTCATCACTTCCAGTTATTGTTGTATCAACTGCTTCAGAAAATGAACAACTTAATTCTTTTATTTCAGTTGTAGGGAAAGGGAAGTGTTCTAAATTTGTAGGAATGAAAGTTTCAACTTTTCCACTATCGTAATCAAATACAGTAATTTCATATGATTTAGATAAAGCTTGGCTTGATAAAAGGGCTAATGTCATAAAAATAATTGATTTCATTCAAATTCCTTTATTTATATTTTTATATATTTTGAATTAAACATAATTTTAAGCAAGAAAAATGTTCATTTTACAATTTGTAAATCCGAAAATTTATCGACTATTCAAGATTCATTTTAGAAGAAAATCCTGACTACAATATTCGGCGAAAGGTTTTGCAGAAATTTGTAAGGCGAGTTGAAATTGGAGTAGATAAGATAAAAGTTTATTGGAATGTAGATAAATCGTTTTATTTGAATGAATTAACGATAAAATCGAATTCTGAGCCTTCTTCACATTTAGTGGTGTTTTCTCTGCGTTAATTAATCAACAGACATAGGCATTCATCGGTTAAAATTTAGTTACCACACTTTATTTAAACTGGAGAAAAACCTATGTCTGAAAGCAATCTTACTGATTTTTTACTTCTTCCGAAACTCAAACTTTCTCACTTTGAGCAAGGATCAACCAGACAAGTTCTATTTCATTGTACTGTAGAATCTTTGTCGGACTTTTGTCCTCATTGTGGCCTTGAAACCAATCGTGTTCATGATCGGCGCAAAGTTAAAATTAAGGACGCTCCTCATGGTACTAAAGAAAAGTATTTAATTATCACTAAAAAACGTTTTAGATGCCTTGGAATGGGCTGCAAACGAGTCTTCACTGAATCTGTTGATGGAATCTATAAACGAGCTAAAATAACAGAGCGAATGCAACGATCAATTCTTTATATTTGTGACAACTTTGCGAATATGAAAGCCGCTAGAAAACATCTTCGCCTCGGAAACAAAACGATCTACAAACGTCATTACTCACAACTTGAAATGAAATGGAGAGAAAAGAAAAATGATCCATGGCCAACAACAATTGGTATTGATGAGCACTCTTTTATTCGAAATAAAAAATACGGTCATCGTGAGTTTGTTACCATGTTTGTTGATTATAATAATCGGAGACTAAAAGAAGTTCTACCCACAAGAATTAGCGCTGAAATGCAAATGCAGTTAAATTACATTCAAGGAAGAGAAAACGTAAAAAATGTGTGCATGGATTTGTCTGCAACTTATCGAAGTTTTGCTAAAAGTTACTTTCCAAACGCTAGAATTATTGCGGATAAATTCCATGTAGTGAGACTGCCAATGCAATCGTTACAAAAATATTTAAAACAAATAAAAACTGAAACAAAAGAACACAAAATAAGGCGTAAATTACTTCTAAAAAATGCATTCAATTTAGATCATGAAACTCGAAATAAAATATATGAATGGATTGATAAGCACCCCATAATTAAAGAGATATATTTAACAAAAGAAACTATTAATAAAGTATACCGGTGTGAAAATGCCGGACATGCCAGAAGAATCTTAATCAAATTAACAGATGCCCTAGCTCACACAAGTGTGCCTGAATTAAAGAGTTTACGAAAAACTTTGATGGGCTGGATGGAAGAAATATTGAATTATTTTGAAAATAGACTTACAAATGCTCGAACTGAAGGATTTAACAATGTGGCCAAGCAAGTCCAAAAAAGGGCTTACGGTTTTAAAAACTTTAATAATTATCG
>JAKLJM010000464.1 GCA_023151145.1 Bacteriovoracaceae bacterium
TTTAAACTGTCCCCCATTTCTTTTGAATAATAATCTTTCATTGGAAAAAAATCATGATCAAAAGAAATATCAATGGGGGCAATTTGATTGATGATAGTGCGAACATCTGATTCAACAAAAAAAGAATCGTTATAAAGAACACTAAAAAAAAGAGAACTGGGCCTGATTCTTTTAGATCACTCATATTCCTATAAAAATCTTTTCTTTAAATTGGAATAAAATTCTCTTAGTTCATTTTGGTCAACTGTTGCCGTTCCCTTTTTACCAACAACAACACCTGCACCACAGTTACTAATCCAAGCAGCTTCTTCTAACGATGCTCCTGCAACAAGCGAAGATGTTAAAAGTGCGATGGCCGTGTCTCCAGCCCCAGATACATCAAAAACTTCATTGGCCACTGTAGGAATATATTGAATACTCTTATGAACTTTAGAATCAAAAAGCGCCATGCCTTCTGGTCCTAAGGTAATAACTAGTTTTTGAATTTTTAATTTATCCAACAAAATTTCAGCTAACTTTTCGACATTCTTTTCTTTAAAACCTAAAAATTCAACCATTGCTTTGGCTTCGGCAAGATTGGGCTTTAGAAGAGTAGCTCCTTTATAAAATAAAGGGGGCGTTGTTCTACCTGGATCAACGGCAACTAAAATATTATTTTGATTTGAAAAATTAATCACTTCTTCGATAACTTTTTTAGTCATCGCGCCTTTAGCATAATCTTCTAAAATAATGGCCGAATGAGTTTTAGATAATTCTTCAATTCGAGAAATAAATTTCTGTGCAACTGAATCATTGATTGATTCAGATGACTCATAATCAATACGGCAAATTTGTTGTGTATTTGTCGTGACACGTTCTTTAAAAGTTGTTGGTCTATCACTCGAACGAATAAGCCCCCAAGTTTTTAAATGATTATCTTCTAATAAATCTTCAAAGACATCAGCATTTTTATCTTCACCTATAATTCCACAAAGTGTTGAAGGAATCTGCAATGTTTGAAGGTTATGGGAAATATTGGCAGCTAAACCAAGTTTCAACCATTCTTTCGTTACTTCTAAAACAGGAACTGGTGCTTCTGGAGAAATTCTTTTTACTTCACCAAAAGTATATTTATCAATTCCCACATCTCCTACAACTAAAAGTGGTTTTAACTGATCAAAGGTTGCAAGGATTTCATTAAATTTTTGTTCGGTAATTAAATTTTTCATAAGTTCACTCTATCTTTAATATTAAAAATTTATAATGCTATTCGCTTCTCTGACAACGTCTTCAACTTCAATACGTCCCATACATTCGTAATAAGGACATGCTCGAAGGGCACATTTTTTGTGTTCTCCACAAATTACATCGGGAACGACTACTCTGATCTTTGATTGGTCTGCACCAACTGGACCCCAACGTAAGCGCGACTGTACTTTAATCGGAGAATAAATTCCAACGACGGGAGTACCTGAAACACTAGCGATATGAGTCGTGCCAGTGCTTGCACCAACAAAAAGAGCAGCGTTTTTGGCAATGCTAATAAAGGCTCGAAGACCAAAATTTTTACCATCGTAAAAATAAATTTTAGATTTTAAATGTTGATGTTCTGGATAAGACAAAATTTCTTTTAGACCAATTAAAAAAGGAGCATCACTGGCGGTGTGAGAAATCAAATAATTAAAACGATCAGGAAATTTTTCTTCCAAACGAGTTATTAATCTTCCGTAATTTCTCGAAGACCAATTTAAAGTATGACCAGTCATGCCAGGG
>JAKLJM010000018.1 GCA_023151145.1 Bacteriovoracaceae bacterium
GTGAAACCAAGCAATGTCTTTTCCAATTACATGAACGTTTGCCGGCCACCATTTTCTCTCTTCAATCGACAGGGCAGAGTAGTAATTAATGAGAGCATCAAACCAAGTGTACATAACAAATTTGCTATCACCTGGAACAGGCACTCCCCAGCCTTCGTTCGGGCGCGAGATAGCGAGGTCTCTCAAATCATCTTTTTCTAAACGCGAAAGCATTTCATTAAAAGATGAATGAGGAACAATGAAGTCTGGATGCGTTTTAATATGATTAATGATCCACTCTTGATACTTAGATAATTTAAAAAAGTACCCTTCTTCTTCTTTAAGCTCAAGTGGCTTATTGTGGTTGGGACAAATATTCCCTGGAGCTTGCGTTTCAGTGTAGAAAGATTCACAAGCTAGGCAGTATTGACCAGAATATTTTCCAGCGTAAATATCACCCTTAGCTTCTAGTTTTTTCCAGATATCTGAACACACATCGTGGTGGCGTTTTTCAGTCGTACGAATAAAGTCGTTGTATTTAACGTTTAAATCACCACAGAGCTTTTTAAATTTAATAACATTTTCATCAACAAAGGCCATGGTCTCTTTATTTTCTTTTTTCGCTGATTCAATAAGTTTTTGCCCATTCTCATCAGTTCCAGTGAGAAAATAAGTTTCATATCCTAAAAAACTATACCAACGCGAATATGTATCCGCGATTAATTTTTCAAGTGCATGACCCATGTGAGGAGAGCCGTTAGGGTAATCGATTGCAGTTGTAATATAAAATTTTCTTGTCATAAATGCTTATCCTTTCACTACGAGGTTCACGATTTTTCCTGGAACATAAATTTCTTTGACAATAGCTCCAGTCAAAAATTTCTTCACGTTCTCATCTGCTTTTGCCATTTCTAGGACATCCGCTTGAGCAATATCAGGGGCCACTTCTAATGTTCCACGAAGTTTTCCATTAACTTGAACGGCGACAGTGATCAGATCGTCTTTTGCTAAGGCTTCATCAAAACTAGGCCATGAAACGTAAGCAAGTGTTGATGAGTGTCCTAAACGATTCCAAATCTCTTCACCTAAGTGCGGAGCAAAAGGAGAAAGTAAAAGTGCGAATGTTCCGGCGGTCTCTTTGGTCACGGTTCCAATTTTGTAGCAGTGATTAGTGAAGATCATCATAGAAGAAATCGCAGTATTAAATCTCATATGCTCAATATCTTCAGTCACTTTTTTAATTGTTTTATGTAAAAGCTTTATCGTCTCTTCGTTTTCAACTGTCGCAGTGACTTTCGAGCTTTGAGCAAAAAAGCGGTAAACACGGTTTAAGAAATTATTAACCCCAACCACACCTTCTTCTTTCCACGGTTTTACTTTTTCTAATGGACCCATGAACATTTCATAAAGTCTTAGAGAGTCAGCACCAAAAGAGGCGACAACGTGATCTGGGTTTACAACGTTTCCACGAGACTTACTCATCTTCTCGCCATCAGTACCTAGAATTAAGCCTTGGTTGACAAGTTTTTTAAATGGTTCTTTGGTCGAAACAAAACCGAGATCAAATAAAACTTTGTGCCAGAAACGAGCGTAGAGTAAATGGAGAACAGCGTGCTCTGCACCACCGACATAAAGATCAACTGGAAGCCAGTATTGTTCAGCGTCTTTTGACCAAGCTTCAGTAGAATTTTTTGGATCACAAAAACGCAGATAATACCAACATGAACCAGCCCAGTTAGGCATGGTGTTGGTTTCGCGTTTGGCTTTTTTTCCAGTTTTGGGATCAGTAATCCATAACCAGTCTGTAGCGTTAGCAAGAGGAGACTCACCATTTCCACTTGGTTTAAATTCTTGAAGCTCTGGAAGTGGAAGCGGAAGTTCATCGGCATCTAAGACACGAACAGTTCCATCTTCAAATTTTAAAACCGGAAAAGGTTCTCCCCAATATCTTTGACGAGAAAAAATCCAGTCGCGAAGTTTATAATTCACTTTTCCGACACCAAGATTTTTTTCAGTCAGCCATGAAATCATTTTCTTTTTGGCGTCTTCAACATTTAGTCCGTCTAGTAGACCAGAGTTGATATGTTTGCCGTCCCCTGTGTGAGCGGCTTCATCCAAATCTTTTTCTCCACCTTCGATGACTCTAATCATCGGTAGATGAAATTTTTTGGCAAACTCATGATCTCTTTCATCGTGAGCAGGAACGGCCATGACGGCTCCTGTTCCGTAAGTGGCCAGAACGTAGTCGGCAATCCAAACAGGAACTTTTGCTCCGTTGGCAGGATTAATCGCATAGGCTCCAGTGGATACACCTGTTTTATCTTTATTTAATTCAGTTCTTTCTAAATCGTTTTTTGCCTTACAAACTTCAATGTAATCATCAACGGCTTTTTTATTTTCTGCCGTGGTAATTTTTGAAACCAGTGCGTGTTCTGGAGCAATCACCATATAAGTCGCCCCAAAAAGAGTGTCGGGACGAGTTGTGAAGACTTCAATCTCGTCACCACTTCCATCAACTTTAAATTTGATAGTGGCACCAACAGATTTACCAATCCAGTTTCGCTGCATTTCTTTAATCGATTCCGGCCAATCAACTAAATCTAAATCTTCTAAAAGTCTTTCTGCGTATTCTGTAATTTTTAATACCCATTGTTTCATTTTTGATTGAATAACAGGGTGACCACCAACTTCAGATTTACCATCGATGACTTCTTCATTCGCTAATACTGTCCCAAGAGCTGGGCACCAGTTGACGTTCATTTCAGATTCGTAAGCTAAACCTTTATTATAAAGTTGTACGAAAATCCATTGTGTCCATTTGTAGTAATCAACATTGGATGTAGCGATTTCGCGATCCCAATCGTAAGAGAAACCTAGAGCTTTTAGCTGGCGAGTAAAGTTCGCGATATTTTTTTTCGTTGTGATGTCAGGATGAGTATTTGTTTTCATCGCATAGTTTTCAGCGGGAAGACCAAATGAATCCCAACCCATTGGGTGAAGAACATTAAAGCCTTTCATTCTTTTAAAGCGAGAAACAATATCTGTCGCCGTATAACCTTCAGGATGACCAACGTGAAGACCGTCGCCCGATGGGAAGGGGAACATATCTAAAGCGTAGTATTTTGGTTTAGTTTTATCGAGAGTAGTTTTAAAAGTTTTATTGGCTTCCCAATGTTTTTGCCACTTTTCTTCGATAGATTTGAAATCGTAAACAGACTCGAGAGATTGAGATTCAGACATAAGTTTTCCTTTGGTAAATGAACCGGATTAGTGCTCGATTCTATCAGAGCATGGGCTAATTTTAAAGGGTAAGAGTTGTCCCATTCACGAACATTTGAAGATTTGTTACAATAGATAAAACCCTAGAGGACATTTTATGAGTAAAAAAATTATTGTTTATCCAATTAGTGCTAATCCTCCCACTTGGGGACATGCTGATATTATGATGCGTGCTGCGAGTCATTTTGATATGGTCTATTGGGTAGCAGCAGTAAACCCAAAAAAAACTTATATGTTTACCTTGGAAGAACGTCTAGAAATGATGCAAGCCTATGTAGATTATTACAAATTAGATAACGTAAAAGTTTTAGCTCACGAGGGAACGATTGTTCGCTTTGCTAAAGATAAGGGAGCAGGTTTTCTTTTGAGAGGTCTTAGAAACTCTACTGACTATCAAATGGAGTTAGAACTTTCAGTCGGGAATCGAGGGATTGAAAAATCTATCGAGACAATCTGTATGTTCGCCAAGCCCCATTATGCTACAATCTCTTCTAGCCTCATTCGCGAGTTGGTTGTGTTGAATGAACGAATCGATCAATACGTCATGCCTTCTATTGCTAAAAAAATTCTTAAAAAAATTCATGGGGACAAGGCCATAAAATCTAAAAATGGTGGCGAGTAATCTCTTATGTTTCATAAAAACAAAGATGCTATTTATTATCCCGAAAATCTTTTTCTTTGGTTTTTGTTGGCCCTACAAGGTGGCTTTGTCAATGTGGGGGGCTTTTTGGCCGTTCATCGTTTCGTTTCTCACATGACGGGATTTGGAACGTGGATTGGAGTAGAGCTTTCGGAGAAAAAATATTTTTTTCAATGATGATTCTCATGTTCCTCATCATCGCGACGCTAGGGGTTTTAAGTTATTTTGGAATATTTGGTGAGCCGTTTAATTATCGTCGAGATTATGTTTTATTATTTATGCTGACATTTGTTTGTGGATTACAAAACGCTGTTATTAGTTCTGCTTCTGGTGCCGTTGTGCGTACGACTCACTTGACAGGAGTTACTACTGATTTAGGAATCGGATTAGTGAGATTATGGACAGACCGACATCATTTTACCAAAAAAGATAATAAGGAATTATTCGCGACTTTTTTCCGTATTGGCATTATTTCATCGTTTGTTCTAGGATCAATTATAGGTGCTTTTGTTTTTCGGAATGTAGCGTTTTTGGGATTTTATTTACCGGCAGCGATTTCATTTTTTGTCATGTTAAAACTCAGACCCAAACTTGAGCCTGAGCATTTAACGACAAATCTTTAAGGATTACTCATTTAATTTTAAATTATAACGACAGCTCTCTGAGTTCTTGACCACCCCATCACTTTCTAAATGCAAGTCTCGCATTGTAAAACCCAAAGTGATGTGCGGATAAAATTGCTCAGCTTGAAAAGCTTTTTCTTCTCCTCCACGAGAAAGGTAAAGATCTTGAACTTTTTTTCTTAAAGCTAGTAATTTATTTGATTCAACGACAACATAATAAGTATTGAGTGTTTCTTTGGATGATTCTTTCTTTTCGCCAACACCTACGCAAATTGCTTTAACGTCTGCTTGCTGTATTTGATTTTCAATGGCCAGTTGATGAATCTCTTCCATACTCACTTTTGATTTTAGAACTTTATTAAATTCAATTGGCGTAATCACTGTGATGTGAGCTTCTCCACGATTTTTTAAAGGAGAGTTTAATAATTGTTCCAATTGTTTTCGCAGCTTCTCGGCAGGCTTATATGGTAATTCCATTGAGAGGTAATTGGGAGTTTTTTGATTATATTTCATTTGAGAGCCATTGGTGAGATCTCTATCTGTCGATAGTTCTTGGGCAAAAGCCGCTAAAATGAATAGACTTGCAATTTTCATAGTCAACCTACATTAATCAAGGGTTTAAGTGCTGTTTCTGGGGTATGTATTTAGCAGATTTTTGGCCACTTAAAAGAAGAATAAGTAAAAATTATCCACTTTTATCTCCTACAGACATTTTAATGGTAGATTCATTTTAATTTGAAATCGGTCCACATTTGGGAGTTAGAAATGAACTTTATTAAAATAAAAATCGTATCACCAAGAGATGTTCAATCAGTAGATAATATTACTGAAACAATGCTTTTAAATGTTGATCATATTGTAAGTATTAAGCCTATTAGAATGGTGATCGAAGATAAAGTTGTTGATGGATTTTGGGTGCGTACTTCAAACGGAAAAAAATATCGTGCAACGGAAATTCCAAAGGAATTATCTAAACTTTTAAAGGGCGAAACGAATACACGCAAAGTGATGATGACTGACGACGGGATTGTTGAAACACCTGTGATAAATTAACATCTACAAAAAAACCAAATAAAGATTTAAAAAGGCTTCTTATTCGAAGCCTTTTTTATTTTTTTCAAGTGATAGGATTTCTTTTCCAATACCAAATAATGCCCGATGGAGAAAAAGTTTATTTTCTCTCACTTTTTCAACTGGAAGTAGCTCACTGATTAAGTGACAAGCTCCACCCGTTAAATAAATTTCATCCACTTCTTTATAGTTTAAAATTTCTTTAATCATTGATTGAATCATCATCCCGCCTGCTCGTGAAATAGCTTCAGCTGTGGATTGTGGCGGAGTGGGTGTTTGATTGATCTCAGGAGGAAAAGTATTCAGTTTAGCGCCGGTGCGGTAAACATCCATCAAGGTAAAAGGTCCAGGAAAAATAAAACCACCTTGGAAGCCTTCTGCATTCACATAGTCACATGTTAAAAATGTACCAACATCGATAATTAAAGCGCTGTGCTTTTTTTCTTTGATATAGCCCCATACCAGATGGGCCAGAGCAAGGCGATCAGTCCCCAGTGTCTCGGAGTAGTGAACGGGTAAATCAAAGAATTTTTTATTTTTAAAATATTCAATAATATTAACATCAATGGGCAGGCCATACTCTTCTTCATTAGAGACATTCGAAGCAATGATAAGAGCATCTTCATGATGTAAATAGGCTTCATCCACTGATATAATTTTAGATACGGGATGTTCTAAATCATGAAGGGCGTAACTCGTTTTAGTATTTCCGCGATCAATCGTGATGATTTTTTTAGCGTTTGAGATAGTTTTCAATCAATTTCCTTTTTTCTTGATATAGGTTAGCAATTGGTTGGCAAAATTTTGGTGGATCATTTTTTCCAATGTGAAGAAGATCGTTGATCACTAAAACTTGTCCATCTGTTTTTGAACCAGAGCCTATACCAATCGTTGGAATTGATAAATTTTTCGTTATTTCTGTCGCTAAGGTTTCTTCGACACATTCAAGTACAATGGCAAAGCAACCAGCCTTTTCTAAATTCATCGCTTCAGTCATTAATTTGTTTTTTGAAGCTTCATCTTTTCCATGGGTGTAGTAACCACCAAGTTCATGTACGGATTGCGGAGTCAAACCAATGTGTCCCATGACCGGGATTCCAATTTGAGTTAAGCGCTCAATGAGTTTTAATTCGTGGGGGTAGGCTCCTTCAAGTTTAAGTGCTTCTACATTTGATTGTTGAAACAATTTTACAGCGGAATCGAGACCTTTATTAATTGATGAATAACTTCCAAAAGGAAGATCCGCGACCACAAATTTTTCAGAAGCTCCTTTTTTTACAGCTTTTGAAAATAGAATCATAGTTTCAAGGCTTACTTCTACAGTTGTATCGTAACCCAAGATCACATTTCCTAGAGAGTCACCAACTAAAATCATGTCAAGTTCAGTTTCATTTAGAAGTTGAGCCGTTTGAAAATCGTAACAAGTTAACATGTGTAATGGTTTTTTTTTCTCATTCAACTTATAATGGCGAAGAGATCGAGTTGTGTGTTTTTTCATGATAATTCTTCTTTTAATTGATTAAAGGTTTGAGTGAGAGGAGATTGTTCAAATCTTTGGAGAATATCGCGACGAATGTTTGTGACATCGCGTTCACAGGTTTTTTGAAAATCACCACTTTGAATATCATTCCATAGAATATCTAACTTCTGTTCAAAAGCTTTATCAAAGAGTAGGGCCTGAGCTTTTTCACTCCCTAAAAGAGCATTAGGAGAAATGAGTTGAAAAAATTCATTTGGTCCTAGATCGACTAAGGCTTTTGAAATAGAACGTAATTCTAAGAAACATTCTAATAATGCAAGCTTTGGATCTATGCCTTCGCGTACCAGTTTTTCAAAACAAATTTTTGCGCCATAAGGAAGTAGTGAGCACAAGAGAGCTTGTTCAGAAAATAAATCAGCTTTGGTTTCTTCTTCAAACGATGAAGCATAAATAGAAGTTAAACCTAGTTTAATGCCAAGATGAGCAAGTTCGTCTTCAACATTGTATTTTTCTTCTTCGGTCGTCTGATCTGCCACTTTCGCAGTATAAACACCGAGAAGTTTTCCTTGTGTTTCAAATTGAAACCTAACTTCACTCGCTATGGCTTTGGGGGCCAATAGTAAATGGTGGAAGTGAGGATATTTTTCCGCTAATTTTTGATGACTCACGCTAAAGCCATGTGCATAGACAATTTTACTTTTTAGTGGAAGTTGCGAAAAGTTTTTCTCTAGAAATGTGGCGTGTTCATTATCGGGAATCAATAATAAATAGAAGTCGCATTTGATTTTACCTAAGTCTTTAAATTCAAAAACTTCAAAACCCAATTCTTGCGCTTTCTTTTTTGAAGCAGAATTTTCTCTAAGAAAAACTGCAATATTTTCTCCTGAATCGCGAAGATTCAAGGCCCAGGCTTTTCCTTGGGAGCCAAATCCAATTAACCCAATATAATTTTCTGTTGTCCTCATCATGAAACCATCATACAGTAGGAGTTGCTATGAATAAAGTTTTGAATGTTCGATGCCCTCACTGCGGCACAAAATTTTCTTATTATGAGTCAAAATTCAGACCCTTTTGTACTGAACGGTGTCGTATGGTCGATTTAGGTCACTGGTTGGAAGAGTCTTATCGCGTCCCTGATAAATCCCTCGGTACTGATAAGGCAGAAGAGGTAGTGAATAATTCTGATTTTGATGCAGACAATCTGGATGAAGAATCGGATGAACTTTTCGATTATCAAGAAGATGATAATTATGAATAAAAAGGATGGCATGAAAGTCAAAAAGACCACCGTCACGAAGAAAGACCTACAATGGGTAACGGAGTTGGCTTTTGAAGTTGGAGAGTTTTTAATTAAAAAACAATCTAAAATCTCCAAGCTGAAAGTTCATCATAAAGAGGCTCAGGGGGTTGCTTCTGAAGCTGATATCGGCGCTGAGAAAAAAATCCTATCGGCAATAAAAAAACGTTATCCTACTCATGAGTTTTTGGCCGAAGAATCAGCTTATGAAATTTTTAAGGGCGCAAAAGAGCGATATGAATTTCTAAAAGAAAAAGAATGGGTTTGGATAATTGATCCTTTAGATGGAACGAATAATTTTTTAAATGGTTTAGATTATTTTGCAATTTGTATTTCATTGGTTCATTTTGGTGAACCTATTTTAGGCGTGGTCTATCGACCGGTTCAAGGAGATTTGTTCACGGCGCTTAAGGGCAAAGGGTCAGATTATCAAAATGTAATACTAAAACGCTCAAATAAATTAAAGATATTAAAGACAGAAAAAACTCTTTCTCAATGCTTATTGGTGACTGGATTTACCACTGAAAAAGGCGAGCTCTTTGATCGGGAGTTTGATCTTTTCAAGCGCATGATGGGTAAAAGTCGAGGAATCAGAAGAATGGGGAGTGCGGCCCTTGATTTATGTTACGTCGCTTTTGGGACTTTTGATGCTTTTTGGGAAAGAGGATTGGCGCCATGGGATGTTTCTGCGGCGGGATTGATCTGTTTAGAGGCTGGAGTCCACATTACTTCCTATGAGGGAGAAAAGTTTCATCCATTTCAGTCAACTATTGTAGCGGCAAGGCCAAAAATTAAAGCGGAAATAGATAGAATCATTAAGTCCTCTTGATTGACAAAAATCCAGCAGAATCTATAATTTTTTATAGGTATACTTTAATCCTAGGAAGGGAATCGTGTCAGAAACTATCCGTTTAATCGTCACTAAGTTTAATCATGAATCGTTAACGATTTTTAGTATCTTGTTGTTGTTAACGACAGTGATCTTAATCGCCTACTGGTTTTATAATAGAAAAAAATTTCACGATCTCTCTCATCAAATTCCAGCGGCCGTTGTTAAAACTTATTTAGATACAATTATTCAAAATTCTAATTCCTTAAAGTCTTCACTCTTCAGAGGTGGTGGACTAGAGTTAGGAAATGGTGTTCCTTCAGTCGTTCCACTATCAGACCTTCCAACAACAGGTGTCTCAGTAGGGGGAGCTTCGAATGAAGAGCTTAATCAAAAGATTGCAGAGATCGCTTCGTTAAATCACAAACTCGTTGATAAGACAAAACAGATCACTGATCTTGAAAAAAGATTACAAGATTTAAATTCAGGTAAAGGTGATCAAGGTGCAGAAGTAAATTCACTTCGTTCTGAGATTGGTATTTTATCTAAAAAATTAAAAGATGCAGAAGCCTTGGCACAATCGGCTTCTGGTGGTGATGCAGAGTTAGCAAATAAATTATCTGCAGCTCAGAAAGAAAAAGAATCTCTCTTAGATCGCTTAAAAGAATACGAAATTATCGAAGAAGATTTAGCAAATTTAAAAAGACTGCAACAAGAAAATGAGCAGCTTAAAAATGAAATTGAAATGCTTAAAAAAGGTGGCGCAAAAGTTGCTGAAGCACCTGTTGCCGCAATTCCAGCAGCTGCCGCAGTTATTCCTGATGTGGTTGCTGAATCAGAAATAGATCTAGAAGCAGAAATGGCGAAGGCGATAGCAGATAGCCAGGCTCCAAAAGCAGCTCCTCAGACTGTTGAAGTAGAAGATATTCCGGCCAATGAAGGCGAGCAAAAATCAGCAGAAGAATTGTTATCTGAATTTGAAAAAATGTTAGGTTAATCTTAATTAAGGAAAGAAATATGAAATTGGCAAAAATTCTCTTATCGTCCACACTTTTATTTTCTCTCCAAAGTTTTGGGGCCATTAATCCTAATGCTATAAAAAATGAATTATTAAAAAAGTATGCTTTGAATTATTCAGACACTCGTCAGATGGCAGAGCTTAAAGCTGAAACATTAAACTACGGTGGTCAATCAGTTGAAGCATTAATTGAAGTAATGAAAAATGGTAAATACCCAGAAAAAAATCGTTGGGTAGCTACATTTTTACTAGGTCAAATTATGGGAGATAAATCAGCTCCTTTTATCGCTAAGTTTACCAAACATCCAAATTGGATCATGCGTATGGCGAGTTTAAAAACCTTATTAGCTTTAAAGCAAGATAAGTTTGGTGGTGAGTACGCACGTTTATTAACTGATGAATCTTTAATTGTTCGCACTCAAGCTCTAGAGAATATAAAAACTCTGAAGCTTCAAAAATATTCGGCCAACGTTTGGTCGATGTTATATGACCGCCGTAATTATTATGAGCCAACTGTAAAAGGGGCGATTAAAGCAAGAAAACGTTCTAACATCATTAAAAATGTTATCGCAACGATCGGGGAACTAAAGTTTCAAGATGCGCGAGCTCCACTGATTAAAATGGTTCAAAAAGATAAATATAATGATATTTTTTCTGAAATGGACTTAGCTTTAACGGCTATCACAGGTCATAAATCGCCAAATGGTGATATTAAAGCAAAAAGATTATTTTGGAATAGAAAGGCTCTCGACGTTACAATTATGTAACGTCGAAGACGTTTTTTTTAGAATGCTTTTTCTTGTTCTTTAGCTTTTTTATCTTCAATCTCTTGCAATTTGGCTTCGATTTGAAGGGCACGTTCGAGACGATAGAGGATGGATTTTTCTAAAATACCGTCTGTTCTGACGAGTTTCCAACCTTGTAAGAAATCTTGTTCAATTCGTTGGCGCTTAAATACGGTGACTTTAGTGACTTCTCTTTTTCCACGATAACCTTTTACCACGTTGATGATTAATTTGAATTGAGCCGCTTTTACGGCATCGTTCGCCCCAAAGGAATCAGCAAAATTTAATTCCAAAGTGTTATCAATCCAACGTGTCTTAATGATCCCAGCCTCTTGATTATAGATTTCGCGTTCATATTTTGTGGTAATTTTCATGACTTCCTGCCAAACTTTGTTGTAATCGGAAGGATACACTTGGCTAGGGAATTCAAATTCCTCAGTAATATGGCGGTACTTTTCATATGAAGAACATGCACTTAATCCTAAAAACCCTATGAAGAGGGCAAAGAAAAGTGATTTTCTTTTAAAAAAGTTGCTGAAATTTTTGTAAAGAGTTATAAAACTTTTGATCCACATATATATTCATTCTATCCTAATACTAAAGAATCTCTAGGGGAAAATAATGAACGAATTAAAACTCATGCAAAATGTTTTAGAGTTAGAAGCTCAATCTTTATTGCGTGCCAAAGATAGATTGAATGCTGAAAGCGTAAAACGTTTACTGGCGGTATTTGAGCATTTAACTCGGGAAAATGGTTCTCTGATTTTTTGTGGAGTTGGGAAGTCCGGTGTCATTGCTAAGAAGTTAGCTTCAACCTTTGCTTCACTCGGATTACATTCTTATTTTCTGCATCCAACTGAGGCGCTTCATGGAGATTTAGGCCGAGTTCGCTCAACTGATGCTATCGTCTTTATTAGTAAATCAGGAACCACTGAAGAAATTTTAAAACTTCTTCCCTTTATCTCGATTCCACGTGAAAGAAGAATTGGATTAATTGGCAGTTTATCAAATCCAATTGCTGATGCTTGTGTGGCCGTTTTAGATGTTTCAGTCGAAAAAGAAGCTTGTTTAAACAACCAAGCCCCGACAACTAGTTCGACACTGGCAATGGCCATGGGAGATGCGATGGCCGTGTTGTGGGAGTCTTATATTGGCCTTTCAAAAGAAAATTTTGCAGTCAATCACCCTGGTGGAATTTTAGGAAAGAGTTTACGTATAAAGGTAAAAGACTTAATTATTCCCAAGGATCAATGCCCAATATTAAATGAAAATTCAAAGCTCCAAGACGTCATTTTAGAGATGACAAAATTTCCAGTGGGCGGAGCTGCTGTTTTATCTGCAACCGGAGCATTGGTTGGAATTGTGGTGGAAGGTGATATTCGAAGAACGTTCACGAAATCTGCCAATAATGGTTTAGATACATTGGTGAAAGATATTATGAATTCTCAACCGGTTTCTATTGATGAGGATCAATTAGCTTTTGAAGCGCTAGATTTAATGGAAAATGGAAAACGTCAGATTCAAGTTCTTCCAGTCTTAAAAGATAAAACGTTTGTGGGATTTTTAAGACTTCATGACCTTCTAAAAGAAGGATTTAATCGTCCGAATTAAAAATCGTCATTATCTGGGATTAATTTTTTAACTGGCTTTGTTACAAATACGATTTCACTCATTTTGTTTAAAATAAAATGGAGAAGAAAACAAATAATGACCAAGCCAATTAACGGAAGAATGCCGTAAACTTGAAAGAGGGTTGGTTTTCTCTCTGTCACTATTAAAGTGGTATCCAAAATTCCTGTATTTCCCGTAGTCAAGTATTGCTTAAATTCTCCATTCGCTTGAATGATCGTACTGATTCCAGTGTTAGTTGAACGAATAATAGGTAAATTAAATTCCACTGCCCTCCAGCGCGCCAAGAAAAGGTGCTGCCAAGGCTCTGAAGTTTCACCATACCAAGAATCATTAGTGAGATTGATTAAAAAATGCACGTCTTTTTTTTGAGCATTGAGATACTCCCGAATAAAATCAGAAAACAAAATTTCATAACAAATGGCCGATATAAAATTGTGTCCATTATCCATCTCAAATAAGGTGTAGTTTTTTCCTTTCGCAAAAAAAGAAACATTGCGAATGAGTTCAGAGAGTTTGGCATTTAATGGTCCAAAAGGAAGAGTCTCTCCAAAAGGGATCAATTGCATTTTGTGATAAACACCTGCAAAAGTTAAATTTTTCTTCAAATAAAAAGCGGCGTTGTATTCGTTTTCAAAGTACCCAAAAGTGTTTGGTACTTGATCATATCCACCGAAAAATAAATCTGTCTCAGTTTTTGTTAAAAGATTCTTCATAAAAGGCTGAAGCGTCTTTTCTTTTTCCATTATTTCAGAATTCTGAAGTGTCGGCCAAGCTGTTTCTGGCCACACGATGAGGTCTAATTTTTTTTGGCTTTCAACTGTACTTAGAGAGTAGTAAGTATCGTAGACTTCTCGAATGGAGTCCTTACCACCAGATTCTGAATTAATTTTTAAAAAATTTCCAATATTTGGTTGAACAAAACGAATATTTAAATCTTGGTGTTGGCCTTTGTTTAAACCTGTACTATAGCTAAAATCTAAAGAAAAAATGATGAGTACTAATACGAGTGATAGATTAAATCTTCTATAACTAAAGAGGCGAGCGAGTTCTAGAGCAATCCATGCAATGAGAAAAGAATAGAGTCCGGCACCAAAAAATACGCTAAGTTTTAATCCACCAAACTTTCCTAACTCTAAAAGAGTGTGCCCTAAATGTGCGGGAAATTGTTGGGGCGTAAAGTTTTCAAGTAAGGTATAGAGAAAGGCAAAAACAAGTGGCGCCAAATGATGACCGAGTGAAAATGATTTCTTTTTAGCAAAATACCAAGCAAGGGCAAAAAAATAGACTTGTGGGGCGAGCAAAAAGTTAAAGAAAAAAGCGAGTAGGTGATTTTGTGGAAAAGATAATCCTCCAAATTCTTTTAAGGTATGAGCGATCCAATAAAAGCCGAGAACTCCAAAACCTAAATTAAAAGAAGCTGCCGATAAAAGAAATTCTCTTTTTTTCAATGAATGGTTAAGGGCTAAGCCAAGCAACAAAAAACCTAACGTAGAGCCTAGTAAGAAAAACTGTCCGTTAGAAAAAGGAAAGCTAGAAGCGTAGAGCATTCCACCAAGAAAAGTCACAAACAACAAAGCTATTAATTTCATCATGGAAAAGATAATAGGGCGTTTCTAAAGTTTTGCCAACGTAAAAGACCTTTTCACAATCAAATAACTCCGCTAACATTTTAGTATGCAAGAGACGATTGAACGTTCGACAAATTCGAGTTCTTTTACACCCGCGGTTGATGCCATCGTCATTCCGAAGGATGCCTATCGTCCCATTCAAAAATGTCCATTTTGTAAGTCCATTTATTTAACAGATACACAATGTGAAGCCTGTGGCAGAAGTTTACAATACGATCCGGTGGGAGAGCCTTTTGGTGGGAAAAGTTTTTTTGCCATTAAAGAACGCTACATTGAGACTTTTGATGTGCTGACACTTTTTTATCCGACTTTCGAAGACAAAACTTCAAATGAGGCTAAGGCCTATGGGCGAAAACTGCAAAAACGCCTTATTGATCTCTTGGATTATTTTCAATTTCGTGAAGCTTTTTATGATGAGGCTTCCTTACATGAAAGAAAATTATTTTATATAGAATGTAAATTTGTTATCGAAGAACTCATTCAATACGACACTTCCCTCAATCATTTAATGGAAATTTTAGAGCAAAAAGCTGCAGGAGTGATTTTAACGGATTTAACTAATTTTACCCAACTTGCTTTTGAAGAAATAGATGTTGATATGCGTAGTTGGTGGCGACGTGGTTTGTCTTTCAAGCCGGTAGGCTATTATAGTAATGCCATTTATTTAGGATTTTTTTTATTAAGTGCAGCTTGGATTTCAGCTGCACTTATTTATTTTAAGAATCACATGAATTAATTATTGATTGTTCGTTAAGCGATAGATAATTTTACCTTCTTTCACTTTTTCACTACTGTTTTTGTCTGAATTATTTGCTAATTGTCTATTTACGTCATTACCATTTACCATTGATTCGGCCATTGCGAGAGCTTCAGCAGCATCTAGGCGTCCACCCGATGCACACTTTCCTTCCATCGTTACTTCTTTCTTGGCAGAATTTTTAATAATCTCTTTTATCTTATCAGTAGAAATTTGTGGATACTGAGACTTAATTAAAGCCGCTACGCCTGTAACGAATGCTGTTGCTTGGCTTGTTCCAGTAAGAAATCCGGCACGTCCATTTTGTAAACTTGATCTAATTCTGTAACCAGGTGCAAAGATATCGACACTGTTCTTACCATAGTTAGAAGAAGATAAAATTTGTAGTGATTCATCGTGAGCTGTAACTGTAATTATATTTTTTAATCCATAGCTCGCTGGAAAGTAAGCTTTTTTACGATCATCAATATTTGATTCTTCGTTACCAGCTGCTGCGACAACTAAGATTCCTTTTCTTTCAGCTTCTTTTAAAATTCTCAATTCTTCTAAAGCAGCTTCAGGTCCACCACCAGAATAATTAATGATATCGACATTTTGATCAACAGCATATTTAAGTGCTTCAACCGTTGAATTTAAATTATCAATTCCACTGGCTACTGGATTGTAGTATTTAAGAGCTAAAATTTTAACGTCTGGAAAAATAGACTTAATGATCCCAGATACGTGTGTCCCGTGTCCGTGATTATCAAGTGGGGCACCAATCATTCTTCTATCTTTAGAAAAATCTACACCGAAGTTTGCTTCGGTTGGTTTACCACTTTTAGTATAAAGATTTTGTTGTAAAAAAGGATGTGTCGGGTCGATTCCAGTATCGACAACGGCAACGACAATTTCTTTTTTCTTTTGAAACTTTTTCCAAGCTTCTAAAAGATTAATGCTTGCTGAATTATTAGGTGAAATTCCCCAACTTGCATAAGGAGAGTAGAGTTCCTTAGCATCAAAGTATGAGCGATTTTCTTTCGCTATAACTTTTGAAGCCTGAACCGGCTCTGCCACTGTTTGCTGCAGAAGTAGAGTTGATAATGAGATGGCCAAGAAGCGTTTAAATGAAATCGTCATTGCCTTTCACCTTTAATGATTGATCACATAGACCAATTGATATCTAAGACTATAAGAGCAAAGATCAGGCCAATTTGACCCTAGTGAGTTTAACTACTTATTCAGGGTATTCGTCAAGTTTCTGCATAGTTTCTAGAGGGGTGTCTATAAAAATGACAATACTTGAGGGGAATAGTGAGTGAAAAATTGTCACCTTTTTTCGGGCATGAATTTTGCTGTTTAAAACTTAGACAACCTAACTCAAGGATGAGGTGTTATGGTTAAGTATTATGTGGTGTTTTTATTAATGATGACTGGGCTTTTTTCGTGCGAAAACCGCGAAGCCTCTAGATCCCCAGCAATTGATCGCGCTCCTATCGAAGAGTTTAAACCCCTCAATCAGCAAACTCCAGGGAAGAAGATGCGTAGAATTGTTTATCGATCAGCTAATTATTGTTGAAAGGCAGTACTAGGTGAAATGAGGCAAAAAAAAGCTCTCCATAGGAGAGCTTTTTTAATGGGAATGTCGTTTTTAATTAAACAGCGCGGATGAACTTATTATTCTCGCGCTCTTTTTCTTCAGCGTGAGTAATACAAAGAGTCGTCCACGGTTGATTCTCGAGACGTTTTTCTGTGATCTCTTCATCGCATTCTTCACAGTGGCCATAAGTACCACTTTCAATATTATAAAGTGCTTCATCGATAGCTTTAAGTTTCTCAAGCTCACGATGGCGCATATTAAATGTTACCTGTTGATTAATGACACTAGAGGCTAGGTCAGCTTCATCTGATAGGTCATCACTAGAAACAGTAAGATCCTCATTAGAACGCAAAATGCCACCGTTCATAATCTGCACTTTGGCTTTGAGGAGGAGTTGTCTGTACTTCTCCAATTTTGCTTTATCCACACGTTCCTCCTTGAAAGGGTCCATCATACTAATGCAGTATGGGCAAGCTATGTGATATTTTACACTGAAATTTTATTTTGACACAAGGGAAAAAAGTTTCACCCAATCTTACTAATTATGACAGGAGATCTAGGGGTTAGCTTGTCTATTTTGTTTACAATTTTCCCCTGAATCATTAACATAGGGAAAACAAATTTGATCATCTATCTAGAGAGTGAGTGATAATCATGCATGCTGAAGAGTATTTACAAGTAGTTAGAAATTGTGCCAACGAAGAAGAGCAGTTTGAATTTTTAAAACAAAACAAACCAGGAATGGCTTTAGAGTTGGCAAAATCAACTAATGTATCTCCACGAGTGCTAGACATCTTAACTCGTCACCCACTTATTACTGTTAGACATGAGGTTGCCAAAAATCCTCGTTGTGCAGTAGAGACTTTAAAGCGTTTATCGTCAGACAAAGATATGCTTGTTCGCGACTATGCTCGCAGAACAATTCTTAAAGCGCTTAAGTAATTATTCATTTTTTTTATTGAGATCTCGCCAGCTACGACCTTCACGGTTCTTGGCATTTTTTTGCCAAATTTCAACCGCACGCTGATGTTTTTCATAGGTCTCAGAAAAAACGTGAGTGCCATCGTTCATCGAAACAAAGTATAAGTACTGATGTTGTTCTGGATCTAGAGCGGCTTTGAAAGATTCGAGTCCGGGATTGGAAATTGGCCCTGTCGGCAGCCCTGCAATGGCATAAGTGTTATAAGGAGTTTTTTCAAGTAAGTCTGCTTTGGTGAGATTTCCTTTATAACGCTCAAAGATTCCATAAATAGTAGTAGGGTCAGACTGTAGGCGCATTTTGAGTTTTAAACGATTATAAAATACTCCTGCGACCTTTCTTCTTT
>JAKLJM010000465.1 GCA_023151145.1 Bacteriovoracaceae bacterium
AGTGCAAAAAAACTCATCACTTGCAAACGACGATAAAAACGAAAAGAAAAATCCAAATCCAAATTCATTTTGAGATAAGAGAAATACATTAACCCAAGAGTCATTCCCCAAGGAAAGATGGAAGATAAACCAAAAACAAATGACCAACACGCTAAAATGAAGAGTGGAATCATTGAAAAAAAAGCTGGTTTAAATTTTATGGCAAACAAAAATATCTCTCCTCAACACTTAGGTCGAGGAGAGATATCAAACTATTTTACAGGATGATATTTAGCACTCGACCCAAAAGCTTCTTCAATTCTTAGAAGCTGATTATATTTTTCCATGCGATCAGAACGACTTGCAGAACCAGTTTTAATATGACCCGCATTAGTTGCTACGGCCAAATCTGCAATAAATGCATCTCCCGTTTCACCAGATCTATGAGAAATAATTGCTTTGTAATTATTTTCATAGGCCATTCCAATTGCCTTAAACGTTTCGGTCAAAGTTCCAATTTGATTAACTTTTACTAAAATGGCATTGGCTTCATGATTTTTGATACCTTCACTAAAGATCGAAGGATTTGTCACGAAGAGATCATCCCCGACTAAAACGGTTTTACCGCCTAATTCCTTCGTCAATAATTTCCACCCCTCATGATCGGCTTCATCCATACCATCTTCAATGGAATAAATTGGATACTTTTCAGTAAAGCGACGATAATACTCAACCATTTCTGCTGAAGTATAGCTCTTACCTTGCATCTGATATTTGCCATCTTTGTAGAATTCAGAAGCGGCACAATCAAGCGATAATGAAATATCCACTCCCGCTTTATAACCCGCACTTTCTATAGCTTTTAAAATCGCTTCCATTGCTTCTTCATGTGAATTTAAATTTGGTGCAAATCCACCTTCATCACCAACGTTAGTTGAATGACCTTTATCAGATAAAACTTTTTTAAGATGATGGAAAACTTCGACACCTGCACGTAAGTTTTCAGAGAAAGATTTCTTCATGTGAGGAACGATCATAAATTCTTGAATGTCTAAATTATTAGAAGCGTGAGCTCCTCCATTTATAATATTCATTAAGGGATTTGGCATGACGTATTCTTGATTGTTAATTTTTAATCCATGTTGTGATCTTAAAAAATCAACCAAAGACATTTTACTGTCTAATGCTCCTGCGCGTGCTGCGGCCATAGAAACTGCTAACATCGCATTTGCACCAAGATGAGATTTATTCTCGGTACCATCAAGCTCTAACATAATGCCATCAATTTTTGCCAAATCTGTCACTTCTAATCCAATAAGTTTAGGAGCAATTTTTTGATGAATATTGTCAATCGCTTTATAAATAGATTTTCCTAAAAAAACTGATTTATTTCCGTCGCGTAATTCTAAGGCTTCTTTTGAACCAGTTGATGCACCTGATGGAACAGATGCTCTGCCCATATTTCCATTTTCAGTCGTTAGATCAACTTCTACTGTGGGGTTTCCACGCGAGTCTAGAACTTGTCTGGCGTGAATAATTTTAATTTTTGACATTTGGATATCCTTTTAAAAGGGTTTAGTTAGTTTTAGTTAGGGGAAGTTTATCTTTAAATTCTTGTCGTAATTCTTTTTTCCATTTTTGTGTTGTTGGATCAGCGGACGTTTCAAAAAAATAAAAATATTTTTGATCTTCAATTGTAGAACTGGTTTTTAGTCGCTCGCTCCATTCATTTTTATTCACCAATAAATCCCATACTCGATTTGCTAC
>JAKLJM010000019.1 GCA_023151145.1 Bacteriovoracaceae bacterium
AAAAACTAGTTGAGCTAGCACCTGTAGTAATAGTTGGAGAGATCAAAGAATTTGAACAACTAGAATTGGTATAAGTATTAAAACCAGCACCACCAGAAACAGTAAAATTTAAATTACTAGAAACTACCGCCGAACTTAAAGCTGCATCTACCGATCTTACTATCACAGGACCTGAACATACACCCGTTGTAACTGAGCTAGGTCCACTAAGCACTAGTTCTGTTGGGGGAATATTTATGATCGGTTGAACTTGAACACTAAAAAAAGCCGATTGAATTTCACTACCAATTGGTGAATCAATATTAAAATTCACATTTTCAGCTACGTTGTTTTTGTACGAAAATGAAATATAACTTGATCCAGATGGTAATAACAAATTTGAAATGGCGCCACCAATACAATTTGCACCACTGTAAAATGTTCCTCCTGATCCTTCACCACCAAGAGTAATAGAAAGGTTATTTGCACTAGTACGATTAACACCAAGTGTATTTTGTAAATTAACTACATAAGATCGGCATTGACCTGCTACGAGGGAAGTTGGACCAGATAACGAGAGCCTTAAGCTTTCTGTATTAGCTAGTGGATTTGTTACTGACAAGATTAAACTAAAGGGCTTAACGAGATTACTAGCTTCACTAAGCTCATAGACATAGCTTTGGCTATTCGCTGTTTTCGCATATATTATTTTTGACATTAAATTTGAATTATAAACAAACGATGATGCTTGAGAAGTTAAACAATTACTATCTGAAAAAAGCAAACTTGAATTACCTTGAATAACTAAATTTAAATTTTCATTTATTGTTACTTGCTCGTTTAGATGATTCTTTAATGAAATAACTAGTGGTACACATTGATTTATTTCTATTACTGAGGGAACTTTTACATTTAAACTTTTTGAAGTTGGCTCAACCGTTTCGGACACAGGATTTGAATTTTTACTTGCGGGGTTTCCACCTGTGGCAGTTAGAGTAGACATCTCTTTACATGATTGTGATGCCATCATTAAAATGAATAATAAAAAAATATACGTAAATTTTTTATTCATAGCTATAACACCCAATCTTCATAATTAAGAAATCAAATAACTAATCGGAATCTCTTTAGTATTCTATAGTGTAGCTAGATGTAATAATTGAAAGTGCTTTAAAACATTAAGATTAGAACATTAAGTGACTAATAATTGAAAGTTACAGTGCCAACAATTCATTGCAAATCATAGCCCTTACGTCTATGAAGTCGTGGAATTCAAGAAAAAAAATCCCGAGTAAAAATCTCCACTTCTAACGATCTAATTCAGTAAAGACACCAATTATTCGGTGAATGTTCGCGCCACTTTCGACAATAGTGATTTTATTCTCACCAACGTTCTCAAGAACACGGCCATTTTTTGAAATCATTTTTTTCGCAATGGTTAGTAACATTGATTTTAAATCAGTTGTTTTAATTGCATATTCAAAAGTATAAAAATCAAAACTAAATTTTAAATTTTGAGCATCAATTTTTGGAAATTGATAAGATTGAAATTCTTTGCGATCAAGTATGCGATAGTTTCCATCAGTTGTGGCCACACGAAATAAATTATTCTGTTCTAATAAATAGACAAACAACTGATCCGCATTGGCCGAGGTCATTTTAAATTGTGGTTCCATTTTTAAGGATTTTTTTTCAAACTTTCCTAAGTCGTATTTCACACTCGTTTGCATGCCGACGTACTCTGCGCAGGTTTTTAATTGCTTGCATTCGCCAAGGGCAAAAGAGTTAAAGGAAAAGATCCAACAAAAGGTAATAAATAATGTTTTTTTCATCCTTTTATTATTTGAGCGATTTACATTTACGTCAATAAGGGCAATTTACACGACTTCCAGAGTCAAAAGACTAAAAATTGGCCTTTGTCTTATCATCTTTTGCTTAAAATCACCCGATAACCACTTAACTTTTCCCCCTAAGTGAGTTAAAAAAAGCCTGATTTAGGCATCAAAAATATAAAAGAAAGAGGTTAAATATGATCAGCGAAATTAATGCAGAAGAGTTAAAAGCAAAATTAGATAAAAAAGATAATTTTGTCTTAGTCGACTGTCGTGAACTCGATGAATGGAGCGCAGGTCATGTTAAGGAAGCCACACTGGTTCCCCTTTCAGTTTTTGATGTTAAATATGCTGACGTCTTAAAAGACAAAAATGCTGAAGTCGTGATCATTTGCCGCAGTGGCAGAAGAAGTATGAATGCTTGTATGTTTCTCCATAATCAAGGATTCGAAAATTTAGTCAACGTAGAGGGTGGAATTCTGGGCTGGATGGAAAATGGATATCCAGTTACACAGGGGTAAAAGATGTTAGATCTATTTAATGAAAATGATGAAAAAAATGATGAGTACAAACCAACCATCAGTGAACAAGAATTAAGTGATGCTGAAGTCTTAGTAGAGTTAAAATCTCTAAAAGAAAAATTAAAAGACCAAGTGGTTGTTGTCGGACATCATTATCAACAAGATGATGTTATTTCCTTTGCCGACTACACTGGAGACTCACTTCAGTTAGCTCGTGAAGTAGCCAAACTAGATAAACCTTATATTATTTTCTGTGGTGTACATTTTATGGCCGAAACGGCCGACATGCTCACTAAACCATCTCAAAAAGTGATTCTTCCTGATTTACGTGCTGGATGCTCTATGGCAGATATGGCCCACCGACATGACATCGATAAAGCATGGGACTTCATGCTTAAATCAACGAAAGAAAAAATCGTACCTATCACTTACATAAACTGTGCTGCAACTTTAAAAGCTTTTGTAGGCGACAATGGCGGAGCTATTTGTACTTCTTCAAATGCAGAAAAAATTATTCAATGGGCTTTTTCTCAAGGTCAAAAACTCTTATTTTTTCCTGATCAACACTTAGGAAGAAATACATGTTTCAAAATGGGTATCCCCCTTTCTGAGATGGTAGTTTACAATCCCAACAAACCAAATGGCGGATTAACGGCTGAAGAAATTGACCGTGCTAAAGTTATATTGTGGTACGGATACTGTTCTGTTCATCAAGGATTTACCAAAGATCAAGTTTATGCCGTAAAAAAGAAAGATCCAGAAATGACTGTCATCGTACATCCAGAATGTAGTTTTGACGTCGTTCAAGCAGCAGATGACAATGGATCAACTTCGTACATCATCGATAAAATAAAAAATGCACCCTCTGGATCAAAATTCGCCATTGGTACTGAAATTAATTTAGTCAATCGACTTGCTGCAGAATTTCCAGATAAAACAATAACTTCACTCTCTCCTTACCAGTGTCTTTGCACAACTATGTATAGGGTTCGACCAAGATGGCTGCTTGCCAGTTTCCGTGCAATTTTAGAGAATAAGCCGATAAACATTATTACTGTCCCCGAAGAGGTAAAGGCTCCTTCTCTTAAAGCACTAGAGAGAATGCTGGCCATAAAGTAATCAATTTGAATTAGAGGTTTGAAATGATTTACGCTGATTACAATGGTAGCGCGCCACTTACTCGTGAAGTTAAAGATTACTTGGTGAAACGCTTAGAAAAAGGGCCTTTTGCCAATCCCAATGCCATTCATTATTTGGGTTCAAAAACTTTAATGGGTATGGAAAATGCTCGTAGTGTTTGTGCCAAAATTCTTGGTGCTGACATTCCGCAAATTGTTTTTACTTCTGGTGCCACTGAAGGAATTACGACTGTTTTTCATAGTGTTCTTTCTGGAATTAATCCTCTAGAAAATGCAAAAAATACGATCGTAACTTGTGGACTTGAGCATTCTGCCGTTATCAATACAGCTCAATATTATAAAACTTTAGGTTTTGATATTTATTGTATTCCTGTTCTTGAAAATGGTCAGATTGATTTAACTGCCTTTAAAACATATATGGATAATTTCCAATCAAAAGTGGCCATCGTTGCCATTATGGCCGCCAATAATGAAACGGGTGTTATTCAACCCTACAATGAAATCAATTCTATTTGTCAAAAATATAAAGTGCCATACCTTTGTGATACCACACAGTTCATTGGGAAAACTGACTTTCATTTTAAGAATTCACAAATTGATTACGCGGTTACAAGCGGACACAAACTTGGAGCGATGACAGGTACAGGAATTCTATTAGCTAAAGAACCAACGACCCTAAAAGCCCTTATCATTGGTGGTGGACAAGAAAAAGGTCACCGTGGCGGAACTCAAAACTATTTAGGAAATGAAACTCTAGCAGTAGCTCTTCATACACTCCCTGAATTATTAAAAAATATTCCAACTCTTTCAAAAAAACGTGATGAATTTGAAGCCAAAATAAAAGCCGCTCATCCAGAAGTGGTCATTATCGGAAAAAACTCACCTCGTTTAGCAACGACGACTTATAAGCAAGGTGTTAAAAGCCATGGGTGTAACTGATGAAGTTGGAAGAGGTGTTGTGAGAATTTCTCTGGGTCTTGGTGCTGATCTAGCAACTTATGATCAACTGGCCGACGCCCTCATAAAAGCCTATGACAAACTTAAAAAAGTTAAGAGCTATTAATCTTTTCATTATACTTTTTTTTACACTAGGGCTCTTGTCGTGTGCAAGAGCTCCTCATAAATCACTTTTTACAGACAAAACCATCAATGAAAATAAAAGTCAGCATTTCCCTATTATTATTGTTTCTGATGACAATTTCACCTCACCAGTTTTATTGCAATACTTAGAACGAACAAAAAAAGAATTCCCCCAAACAAAATTCATCTTGTTGTTAACTGATAAATTTCAATCCACCCTTTTTCTGAATAATCAAAAAGCACTTAGCTTCTTTGATGCCTCTTTGATGACTTCACCTATTGCTTGGGAATACATACCTGAAATTTTACAAAAGAAACCTGTCATCAACTCACATATTTATGATCTAAGAAACGATGAACGATTCTTGGATTCAAAAACTTCTCCCTTCCTAAACATTGAGTCCGAAGGACAATCGGTCTTATTATTATCGTTTACAGATATTAAATTATCCCCTCACCTCAACCCCACAGATGAAGATGAAGCATATCGTTTTGTGGCCATAGAACCTATGAATGCACTTTTGCGAGCGCGAAAGGAATTAAGAAAAAAACTTCCTCAATCTATTGGTTTTATCTCAACAGAAGATGATCGATTAAAGATTGAAGAAAGAAAACATGACTTCTTAAATTATACGGCACTACCGTTTTTAACAGCGGATTACTTTTTAGTTAAAAATAAAAAAATTCAATTATGTGAATGGTTTTACAAAGCAACTGATGACTGTTTTCAAAACACGACACTTAAACCATTTGACCTGAGTGAAAACATCATACAAGATCGAGTTAAATTGTTAGAAAAAAATCAAGAACGAAAAGAAGCTACTTATATGGGAGAAGAAATACAATCCCAACCCCAATCCTTGACACCTTCAGCGACATACTAAAATATTTTGCTCATTACAAATTGGTCTTAATTCTCCCTGGCAAAAACCAGCCTCACTATCATCGACACATACTTCGGCTGGAGAAATTTCATGAACCAGATATCCAGCGGGACATGCAGGCTGTCCTTTTTCTCCGCAACGACTTTGCCCACAAAACTTAGATCCGCCCTGAGGACAGGCATAATCGACAACTTCATACCACCCAAAACGACAAAGATGACAAAGATTTTCCCCCACAGTCTCACAAGATTCATTAACTGTATGACACCTTTTTGCGCTACCATTTAAAAAACTATCATTAATATTTCCAAGCTTTTGACTACTATTTTCATCAGAGCTTGCTAGTCTTAGGAATGGCAAACTTCCTGACAACTGAACAGGTGCTGCATAGGAAAAACTTTTCATAGTTTTAAAATGAGTCAGATAAAAATCGTATTGATAGTTTTTCTTAAAATGGGAAAATTTTATTAACAAAAGATCATTTTGTTTTTTTTCATTTAACACTAATTCTAAACTATCAATATTTTTTAAGACAAAATCACTTTCGACAATTTCAACACAGTCTTCATTTTTTTCTTTTTCTACAAACCATAACTCTCCTTTTTTCTCACGAAAAGGAACGGTATAGTAAAGACAAATCTTTTTTTCTAAATTTTTTTGACGATCTAGAAAAACCCCTTCGAATATGACTGAAGGAATTCCCTTCGGTGTCTCAATGATCCCTTTATTTAAAGGACTTGATTGTACTTTGGAAACAGACAAAAGCTTAGGAAACAACTCATTGGCGAATTCAATAGGAGTAATCTCATTTTGCCAGACTGATGTGCAAGAAAACAAGATAGATAAAAAAAGGATTTTCAAAATATTCATTATTCTTTACCTAGTATTTGTTGAACACAACGAAATCCAATCTCTAATTCTTTTCCAGAAAATTCCGCGGGAATTTGTTCAACATTTTTATCTTCTTCAAAAACACGAAAATGAGCTATTTTATGTCCTTCACCATCCCAGAAAATTCTTTTTGCCAACTTATTCCATTCAGAAAAGACTGAAAAATATTTTGAAGATGTTCTTAAATTCTCTTCTTCATTTAATGGATTGTGAAGATATTCAAAAGGTCCTCCCATAACTTGCAACAATCCAGACCAAGATGGTTCGTCTCCATAATTTAATGTTGGAAATTTTTCAGCACATTCTTTTCCAAATAACAGTCGACAGTTTTGAGGCGTTAACAAATCTTCTTTTTTCTTTTTAGCCAAACTTACCCATGCTTCTGAATTTTTCTTGACCCAATAATATGAACCACGCTCGAAGGTATTGGCTTGTTTATTTCTCAAATCAAAAGGAATAAAAGTTGCTGCATCCATCAAATGGGCCATCATGATTTGTTTTCCAACAAATGAACAGTAAGCATGCATTTCATTTTTCTTCAAATGAACAACTGGCTGAAAAAACTTTTTATGATCAATAATAGGCTTAAGATGAGAATAATTTTTAGAGTCGTTCTCTCTCCAATCATTATAGTCTTTTACTGTCACAAGAAATTTATCTAAAAAGAAATTTTTATGATAGGTATCGAATGTTATTTCTAAACTTTTATCACTCTGATTTTCACCATAAGCAAAAAATCGTTCGTCCAAATAAACTTGATGACATCGATCTTCTAAATTAACTATCAAGTCACTTTTTCGATTGGACATCAGTTTAACTTGTATAGTTTTCCCAGTGACATTGATATCTTCCGAAGTTGAAGGAAAAAGAATTTTGTAGAACTGATTTTTACCAAACTTCAATTCGAAATCTATTTTCAAAGAATTTTTTTCGAAGATTGATTTGTTTTTTGTCTTTAGATATTGCTGATAGCACTGCAAAATCTCTG
This sequence comes from Bacteriovoracaceae bacterium, assembly GCA_023151145.1. GTDB lineage: Bacteria > Bdellovibrionota > Bacteriovoracia > Bacteriovoracales > Bacteriovoracaceae > Bacteriovorax. The sequence goes on from JAKLJM010000019.1 coordinate 7,315, forward strand.
AAGAACAAGCCAGCTTAAATCCATCTTTTTCACTCAAGTTGTATTCCTTTAAACAATCTTGTGAAAACAATGGCCACAGTTTGTGAGATTCAGGATCACGAAATAATGACTCTACTTCTTTAGCTGCTTCAATAAGTGCTATTTTTTCAGCATAATCTAACTCTAATTGAGCATCATCACGTTTGTCTGACCAAAACACTCCGACATACCCAGTAATTAGGATAACTCCAACTAATAGTCCAATAATTCCATATCTCAACTTTGATTTCATTTATCTCTCTCTGGGTTTACAATTATAAGTGAGTCAGTGCAATTTTCAAAGGACAGAAAATGAATTGGGAAAAGTGGTTAGACGATACTCAAAACGGAAGTTTTACAGATACTGAAATTTTGTCATTTCCAGATTATATGAATGATGTTTTCTCAAAAAACCCTTCAAAAGAGTCTCGTCCAACTTATCGCTACTTACTAGATATGCTTAATAGCTATGGGCGAAATGAAGATGGTAGCTTTAAATTATTTCAAAAAGAACATCCAGATTGTCCTGCCGTTCAAGGCCAAATAAAAGTTCAGCAATCACTTTTACAAAATATTCAAAATTTCGAAGAAGAAGGTTACAACAACAAATTTATTCTTTTAGTCGGCCCCAACGGCTCATCTAAGTCGTCTTTAGTTAGAAAACTCATCAAAGGTGCTGAAGAATATTCAGAATCAGATGAAGGGAAACTCTATACATTTAGCTGGATTTTTCCCATAGATAATTTTGTAAAAGGTTCTTTAGGATTGACACAAAAGGGTCGTGAAGGACAAAACGTCACAACATATGCTCATCTTGAAGATAAGGACATTTCAGCGATTATTCCTTCTGAATTAAAAGATCATCCCTTGCTTTTAATTCCCAAAGAACAGAGACAAAAATTATTAGAAAAAGAATTAGCAAACGATCCAAAACTTCTTGAATCAATTAAAAAGTCTTACCTTTATCGTGGAGATCTTTCGAATAGAAATAAAATGATATTTGATGCTCTCTTTAAAAGCTACAAAGGAAAAGCTAGCGAAGTATTGAAACACATTCGTATCGAAAGATTTTATATTTCCAAAAGATATTCGACGGCTGCGGTAACAATTGAACCGCAACTTCATGTTGATGCTCGTATGCAACAAATCACTATGGACCGAAGACTTTCTTCTCTTCCGCCAAGTTTACAATCCTTAAATCTTTTTTCTCTTCAAGGGGAAGCCGTTTTGGCCAACAGAGGGATTCTTGAATACTCTGACCTTTTAAAACGTCCACTCGATGCTTACAAATATCTGTTAATGACTATGGAAACAGGTACCATTAACCTGCAAGGTATTTTAACTGAACTTGATATCTTTTTTATTGGAACTTCAAACGAAATTCATCTGTCTGCTTTTAAACAACACCCTGACTTTAACTCATTTAAAGGACGTTTTAATTTTGTCACTGTTCCTTATTTGTTAGATGTAAGAGACGAACAAAAAATTTATGCTGATCAAGTAAAAGGTTTAAAAGATCGTTCAGTTTTTGAACCACACGCACTTGAATCACTTTGTTTATTTGCTGTTATGACTAGGCTTCGTGTGTGCCAAACTAAAAATTTTCCAGATAAAAAACTAGCTAATATTGCAACAAATTTAAATCCTATAGAGAAAGCTCTTTATCTTTCAGGTATTGAAATTCCAGAACGTTTAGATATGGAGTCTCGTCAAATTCTGAAACAAGGACTTGAAGAAGTTCAAAATGAATACCTCAATGATTCACTCTACGAAGGAAAATTTGGACTTTCCCCTCGTGATATCAAACATGTTCTTTATCGATTAGCCACTTATCATAAATCTATTACCTTTGTTGAAGTCATCGAATACTTAACAAAATTAATAGCAAAGAAAAATGACTATGATTTCCTTAACATGGCTCCTCAAGCGGACTATCATAATCCGTCTCGTTTTATTGATCTCATAAAGGAACATGCCCTAGATACTTTTGATCGTGAACTTAGATCGTCTTTGGGGTTAGTAGACGATCGCTCATACGAAGATTTTATTCGCCGTTATATTGAAAATATTAATGCTCTTAATAAGGGTGAGAAAATTAAAAATGTGACCACTGGAAAATATATCGATCCAGATCAGTTCTTTATTAAAGAATTTGAAACATCTATTGGACTAAAAGAAGATCCTAAAACTTATCGCTCCCTTCTTTTATCTAAGCTAGGTGCCTATTCGCTCGATAATCCAGGTAAGCCTATTCTTTATACCGAAGTCTTTCCAGATTTAGTGGATCGCCTTCAAGAGTCTTTCCGTTTTGAACAAAAGAAAGTCATTCTAGTGCTGTCAAAAAACATTCTTTATTTTGAAGCAGAGCTCTCTAAAACCATTGATCCACACAAAGGGACGCCACTAACTGATGAAAATCGTAAACTGATTGAGACAGTGGTCGCCAATTTACAAAATAAATACGGCTATAGCACTTTTGGAGCCATTTCTTCCTTGAAATTCATCATCAAAGAGCGTTATTAATGCTGTATGAGTTTAATCGACAAGTCCTATAAATCAGATATCTACGAGGTGCGTTTGTTAGTTGATGAAAATCAACACCAAATGCGCCTCGATCAATTTTTACAAGATTATCTAGACTCTTTTTCAAGAGAAGCTGTTAAGAAAAAAATCAAAGAAAAAGAAATCGTCATCATTGGAAGACCTGGCACTCATAAGCCATCAACAGTCCTGCATTGGAAAGATGAAGTGGTTATTACTTTTAGAAAAACCCATTACGAAGATGAATTTTGGCGTGGAAAAAAACTCGAGCTGCAGCTTTATCCAGAAATGGTTTATGAAGATGATGAACTCATTGTCATTTCAAAGCCTCCTTTTATGTCCACACATCCCGCGGGAAGACATGTTTTCAATTGCGCTACAGTTTATTTTGAAATGAAATATGAAAAGACAATTCATTCCCTTCATCGTATAGATCGAGAAACATCTGGCATACTTATGCTGGGAAAAAATCCGCAAATGGCACAAACCATGATGCGAAATTTTGAAGATGATAATGTAAAAAAATGCTATCTCTTTTTAGCAAAAAAAATGCCTCACTATGATGGTAAAACCATGTTTGAAGCAAAAGAGCGACTCGCTTCTCCCGATGATGGAATTAAGCGAGTCGTTGTCGAAGCTTATCCGGAACATTCACACGAAGGAAAACACGCTTGGACGAAATTTCGAGTGCTAGAAGACTTAGGTGAATATGTCATCGCCTTAGCTTTCCCACAAACTGGTCGACAACATCAAATTCGCGTACATGCTAAGGCCCATGGATTGCCCCTCATTGGCGACAAACTCTATCTTGGCTCTTATGAAATGTTTCAACGTTTTAAAGACCAATACGCCACTGAAGATGATTACGCCTTGATGGAATTACCTCGTCATGCCCTTCATGCCATTGCCCTTCGTATTCCCTATCAAAAAGAAGAAAAACTCTTCGTAACTAAAATCCCTCAAGACTTTAGGTTGTGGATTCAAACTCATTCACTGGTAAATATTGAAGATCTCGAAGCTCGTATCGCTGAAATCGCTCAAACTCTCTAAGCTTTCCCAATGATAAACCGATTTTTGACTTGGCAAAATGATCTAGTGCGTGATACTGAGCTAGGCTATGACAAACTATACAAAAGACGAAATTTTAAAAGCGATGGAAATTCTAAAACACTTGGCCGATAACCAAGAAGAGATTTGTCATATCGACGATCAAAATAGACTTGAACTCTTAATCGCTGCCGGAAAAATTTCACGTCCCAATAAAGAAGACATCAAAAAAAGAAATAAGCAGTATCGCTTAATCTCTCAAGAAAAAGTTGTTGAAGAAAATCGCCAAAAACGTGCACTGACTGGAATTCGTAGTGCTCGACTTGATAAAGTCTTCACAGCACCTGATCAAATTTTACTTGAATCCGATAAACATTACGAAGATGCACCAGAACTAACAACTGCTAGAAACTGTTACGTCTGTAAGGCAGAGTTTAAAAAACTTCACTTTTTCTACGATACTATGTGCAAAGAGTGTGGAGATTTTAACTATCATAAACGTTTTCAGCGTTGTGATATGACCGGCCAAGTAGCATTGATAACTGGATCACGATTAAAAATCGGATACTATGCAACGATCATGATGCTACAAAGTGGAGCAACCGTTATTGCAACAACTCGCTTCCCTGTTGATTCGGCCATGAGATTCATGAAAGAAAAAGATTATGAACAATGGAAAGATCGTTTACATATTTATGGACTTGATCTTCGTCACACACCTTCAGTGGATATATTCGCACGTTATGTTGAAGAAAATTTTTCTCGTCTAGATATCATCATTAACAATGCTGCTCAAACAGTAAGACGCCCACCTGGTTTTTACTCTCATATGATGGAATTAGAAAAATCAAATTTCCATGAGCTGCCTTTTGAAGCGCAAAAATTATTGAATAAGCATCAAGAATTAAAAGTTGAACTCAATCGTTTGACCATGCAAAACTCAAAACAATTAGATATAGCCCAAGAAACGGCTCTCCCGGTTGCTTGGCATGGAGAAGGTCCGGGTGTTGGTCTGCGTGCTTCTGCAGAACTCTCTCAAGTGCCATATTCTTATGATAACTCTCTAGTGGCTGAAGAAGTTTTTCCTGAAGGACAACTTGATGCCGATCTTCAGCAAGTTGATCTTAGAAAAACAAATTCTTGGCGCATGAAACTTGGCGATGTTCCTACTCCTGAGCTTCTTGAAGTTCAATTAGTAAATTCAATTGCTCCTTTTGTGTTAATCAATCGTTTGATTCATTTAATGAGAAAAGATTTCACTGGGAATAAACATATTGTAAACGTGACAGCGATGGAGGGGAAATTTTTCCGTTTCCATAAAGAAGATCGCCATCCCCATACCAATATGGCGAAGGCTGCTCTTAATATGATGACTCACACATCTGCATCTGATTTTGCTAAAGATGGCATCTATATGAATGCAGTTGATACTGGTTGGGTAACAGACGAAGATCCTGCTGACTTGGTCAAAGACAAACAAAAAGTTCACGACTTTCAACCCCCACTAGATATTGTCGATGGAGCTGCTAGAATTTGTGATCCATTCATTGATGGAATCAACTCTGGTAAACATTGGTGTGGTCAATTCTTAAAAGATTATAAGCCGATTGATTGGTAATTATTTTTCGAGAAGATTTTTTAGATAATTAAAGACACCATTGGGCCCGATATTTTCTGGACCTTCCAGAATAGTTGTTGGTTTATGAACCAATTGATCCATCACCTTACTAATATTCGAAACACCTACAGAATTTTTAAATGACTTAAACATCGTTTGATCGTTTAGAGAATCACCAAAGAAAACAGCCTCATCAGGTGAAACGCCCACTTTTTGTAGGTAATTAGTGACAGCAAGATATTTTGAAATTTCACCGCACCAAAAATTCAAATGAACATTGGATGTAGAAAAATTAATTCCACGCTCAGTTAAAAGTTCTTCGACATGATGAAAAAATACTCCATCCTGTAAATCCCAAAGCTCAATGGCGCGATCTGTTTTTCGACCAAAACTATCAACGGAAAGTTTTAAATGAGGAGAATCGTTCTTTAGTTCAGTACAAAAATTTTCTAACCGTTTCACTTCTGTTTCTGTGACATAAAGTTCTTCTTCAATGAGTTTTCCATTCTTATAGACTCTAGCTCCTCCACCTTCAACGATCACATCTTTGAGTGGAAAATGAGTTAAGAGAAAATGTCCCCATGACAGTGAACGACCTGTAACAATGACTAGTGGAATATTATGTTTTTTTAGAAGAGCGAGCAGATCAAAAAAAATAGGACCCATATGCTCATCGCGCGTAAGGGTCCCATCAAAATCAGAAAATACAATTTTAGGTTTTAGCATGAATACTTATTCGATTGGGTAACCAACAGAAATAAATCCACCTGAAAAACTATCTTTTAATCCAATAATAGCTTCTGCAGATGCTGTAAGTGCTTTTGAACCTTCAGTTGGAATAGCCCCAGTCACACCCAGGTTTGCACTTAACGAAGTCGCATAAGTGTTGTTCTTATTGTTTAAGCTAATTCCAAATGGAAGTGAGATAAAAGGAAAGATTTCTTTTTCAGAAACACTTAAGCCTTTTGAAAAAGTTGGAGCGATTCCAAGAACATTTCTTCTCACACCAAATTCTTTCGCGTTTTCAATAAATGCTTTCAACGTTGTCTTTGGTTGATAGTCATAATCTGGAAGAATTTCATAATCATAACCAGCAAAAAGACGTGCACTTCTCTCACCGCCACCGATTCCAAGACCAGCGTCCACAGTTGATTGCTCATTAATTTTTTGAGTGAATCTCGTCTGTAACCCAACTCCACCACCATTAGAAGTGATGCCTGTGAATTCAGCCGAAATAAGCTTGTTTTCTACACTGATGGGAAAAGTTGAGATACCTGTTCCATAAGCCCAAACATTGCTTCCGATGACCATACTTGTCAAAGTAGCTAAAAATCCAAATTTTTTCATAACTTACCATCCTATCAAGTTAGCGTTATAAATCAATTTAAGAACATTTCTTACGTCTCGTCAAAAAATTGCTGTAATTTTTACCTCAGTTTAGGCCATAACAGAAAGTTTTCATTGACGAATAGGGGTCATCAAGTTTAAAACACTTGAACCAAACAATCGAATTATGGTGGCTGTAGTTCAGTTGGTAGAGCAACGGATTGTGATTCCGTGTGTCGTGGGTTCGAGCCCCATCAGCCACCCCATTCTTCTAGTGAAAATCTTCTTCGGAAGACAATCATATTAGCCCAGTCAACCCACTGGGCTTTTTTTTGCCTAAAATTAAACTTATGAAAAAAATCATCGTCGTTGGTGTCACTGGTAGTGGCAAAAGTACATTGGCCAAAATGCTTTCTGAAAAATTGAATATTCCCTATATTCAACTGGACTTCCTTTTCTGGAAAGCCAACTGGCAAGAATCAAGTGATGAAGAATTTTTTCAGAAAATATCAAATGCCATTAACCAAGATGCATGGATTGTAGACGGAAATTATAATCGAACGAACCATTTAACATGGAAAGATGCAGACACGATTATTTGGATCAATCTTCCCTTTTGGTTAACTCTTTATCAAAATGTCACACGCTCTTTTAAGCGAGCTTTTACCCAAGAAGAATTGTGGGCGGGAACTGGAAACCGTGAATCTTTTCGAAAAATGTTTTCAAAAGAATCAATTGTCCTTTGGTTATTAAAAACTTTTGTTCAACAAAATAACCGCTATGAACTAAGGTTAAATGATTCTAACTACTCTCATATAAAATTTTATCGTTTAAAATCACGAAGAGAGATTGCTCAATTCTTGAATCATCCCTGATTCAACTTAGAAAAAATTCAACATAAAAAATTTAAAATTGATTTAAGTAAAAACCCCTCGTGGTAAGAGGGGTTTTAGACGTTGAAAATGCCCAAAAGGTCTAACAAACCTGTATTTCGGGAATAATCAATACTAGCACATTTACAAACTTGATCAAGGTCGAGAGCTCCTGTCGCCAATGAAGGCGATCTTCCGGAGGCAAGGATGCTCAAGACGTTGAAAATGCTAGAGCTCATTATCTTGATTTTAAAACTGCTAACAACTGTTTTAAAGTTATTAATGGTTTGGTTCTAGTATTTCGGGGAGGAGAAATCCTCCCTTTTTTTGCTTAAAAATGACGACTTTCTAATCCATCTATTTGATGAACTCACTCCAATAGTTACAATTTTTGAATCAACTCTGATTCAACTTAGAAAAAAATCATCATAAAAAGTTTAAAATGGATTTAAATAAAAACCCCTCGTGATAGAGGGGTTTCAAAGCATTGAAAATTCCTGCAGGCCTAACAAACCTGTGTTTCAGGGATAGTTCATTGTACCACACTTATAAATTTGTTCAAAGCGGAGAGCTCCTTACGCCAATGAAGGCGACTACGGAGGCAGGGATGCTCAAAGCATTGAAAATGCTAAAACTCTTTATTCTGATTTTAAAATTGCTAACAACAATTTTAAAATTGTTAAGGAATTGGTTTTAGTGTTTCGGGGAGGAGAAATCCTCCCTTTTTTGTATAAAAATTTCTGATACAAATAAGAAGATTATCATTTTTTTGCTAATTATCTAAGATCAGTTTGATATCGAACTTCATTTAAAGTTGTAAATGACCTGTAATAATTGTCTCGGCCAAACCCGCGACAAGTATGCCTTGAATATTTTCAGGATTTCCTAAAACTTCGATCTCTGCTTCACCAGGGCGACCAATCCAATGACCTTGTTGTGCCGTAAACTTCGGTGAAGAAATTAAATTATATTTCCACAGATATGCGGCCATACAACCCGTGGCAGATCCAGTAAAGGGATCTTCAAATGTGTTTGGCGGAATCGCCAAGCTTCTTGCAAACGTTTGTCCGTTACCTGTTACACCAGAAAGTGTGAAGTGATGTGGCCAAAGGAAATCTCCTTGAGCTTTTAATGTAGAGTAAGCATCAATATCACTATAACTAGCACGTTTAAGAGCATCATGATTTTTTAGGGGAATCATTAGTATTGGACTACCAGTGCTAACAGTTTGAATTAAAGCATTTGGAAGCAAATCATCTTCAGTGAGACCGAATATAGGCAAAACTTCACTTGGTCTATAAGTCTGCAAAAATTTAGGCGAAAGTTGTTTCATTTCAATTCGCGATGAACCTTCTTTTAATGGATGAACATCGATAGAAATAACTCCGGCCGGAAGTTCCAGCGTGATTGTTTTTTTCAAAGTAGTTGATTCAATCATGTTGGCTTGAATTAAGGCATGGGCAACTGCGATTGTAGGATGTCCAGCGAAAGGAAGTTCTTCTTGTGGAGTGAAGTATCTTGCACCAAAATCAGCTTTACTTGAATTTATAACGAAAGCCGTTTCTGAAAGATTCATTTCTTGAGCAATTGAAAGCATCTCATCCGAAGAAAGATGATCTGCATTCAAAATAACCGCACACGGATTACCGCTTAACTTTTTGCTCGCAAATGCATCTATCCAATAAAAAGGAAATTTTCGCATGCTTTGATTTTGTCAAAGCTCTTTATGATTGTCTATTGAGGAAATAATTAAAAGTTCAAAGTTGCGAAGAAAAAACTCTAGTCTCAAATCAGAAAAATCTCAACGTTATAAAACGAAAATTGCACCAATAAAAAACCCCTCGTGATAGAGGGGTTTAAGCATTGAAAACTCCCAACGGCTCTAGCAAACCGGAACTTGGGGGTAACTGATTCTAACATATTTATAAAATCAGATCAAAGCCGAGAGCTCCTAACGCCAATGAAGGCGACTACGGAGGCAGGGATGCTCAAAGCATTGAAAACTCTAGAGCTAATTATCCAAGTCTTAAAATTGCTAGACACGATTTTGAGATTAATAATGGATTGGTTTTAGAATTTTGGGGGAGGAGAAATCTGATCTGTACCCCTTAAATAAGACAAATTAAAAAACGAGAATACCCCATTTTTGGGGTATTCTTTTTTTAAGGAGTTTTATATGGCAATTTTTTCAGAGTCCGACAAAAAACGTCTTCAATCTAGTCCCTGGATTAAAAAAGTAACTGATAATCATATTTCTTTTACTTCTGAATTTAAACTTAAAGCCGTAAAGTTAAATTTAGAAGGTCACTTTCCAGTCAATATATTCAAAAAATTTAAAATAGATATTTCACTTGTCCGTCCTGAATACCCGGCAAAATGCCTTGAAAGATGGAAGAAGCTTTATCTTGAAAAAGGTGAATCTGCTTTTAATAAAGAGACTCGAGGAAAAGCAAGTAAAGGGCGCCCGAAAAAAGAATTCGATCCTAATGATAATGAATCATTATTAAAAAGATTGGCCTATCTCGAAGAGGAGAATGACTTTTTAAAAAAGCTCCACGCCTTGGCGAATGCAGCAGAAAAGAAAAATTCTCGTTGATCGCCAAGGCATTAAGTAGAACCTCAACCCATTCACTTAGTGAACTTTGTCGAATCGCAGGAGTGTCTCGTAGTGGATACTATTCTTGGATTAATAGACCTGTTGACGAAGATGACTTTGAAGAACTTTTAGTATTGGATCTCTTTGAACTAAAGAAAGGGAAATATGGTATTCGAAAGTTGAAAATGTACTTAGAAAATAAGACAGGATTAATTTTTAACTTGAAAAGAATTATTAGAATTAAAAAGAAACATAACTTGGTTACAGTTATTCGTAAGCCAAACAAAATGAAAGCATTTTTTAAGAAAGTAAATGAACATAAAATTGTTCCAAATATATTGCAACGAAATTTTAATCCAAAAGAAGATGAAGTTTTTGTTTCGACCGACATAACGGAACTGTCGTATTTAGGAGGTCAAAAGGCATATTTGTCAGCCTATAAAGACTTGAGAAATAAAAAAATAGTTCATTACCATCTAAGCCAGCGACCGACCTTAGAGTTGGTGATGACTGGGTTAGATCAGATGTTAAGAAATGCCGATGAAAAGATGAGAGACTCAGTGGTAATACACTCTGATCAAGGCTTCCATTATACAAGTTATGCCTATAGAGAAATGCTAAAAAAACACGGAATTAAGCAATCGATGTCAAGAAAAGGAAATTGCTTAGATAATGCACCGATAGAGAGTTTTTTTGGTCATCTTAAAGATGAATCAGAATACAGAAAGTGTAGAAATTGGATTGAATTAGTAAAAGAAATTGATAGATATATCAAATATTATAATGACGAAAGACCTCAGTGGGGGTTAAAAAGAAAAACCCCTGCAGAAGCAGGGGCTAACATGAATCTTGTTTTTTAAACTGTTCTTTTTAAAGGGTACAGATCA
>JAKLJM010000466.1 GCA_023151145.1 Bacteriovoracaceae bacterium
TTTAGGAATTTTTCCACCTAAGGCCGTATATTTTTTTGGATCTTTTAAAAAATCGACAACTTCTTCTAATTCTTCTTTGGCTTCTTGCACGCCTTCAACATCGGCAAAAGTCACTTTCTTTTCGTGAGGATTAAGCATACGAGCACGAGATTTTCCAAAACTCATTGCTTTGCCGCCACCAGCTTGTAGTTGGCGTAAGAAGAAATAGAAAATGACGATTAAGAAAATCATCGGTCCCCAGTTAATGAGAAGCGAAGTGAAAAGATTTTGTTTTTCCTCTTCTTCAAATTGAGGATAAACACCATTTTGTTCTAAAATTCTAAAAGTAGAATCCCCAGTTGTTCCAGTTAAAGAAAACTGCGATCCATTTTGATAGCCTTCTTTAAATTTACCCATGATAGTGTCTTTACCTTTAAAGACTACTTCTGTGACATTTTTTTCCTGAACGGCTTTGATAAAGTCAGGATACTTTATCGTCACGATGTCTTTTCTCTCAACAGTTGCAACCTTTGCAATAAGTGCTGTTAATAGAATCACAACGATCCATAAAGTTAACGTTTTTTGCTGTGGCTTCATTCTTATTCCTTTCAATAATACTCATAGAGAGTATGTATTATTTAATTGCTTCTTTATTGTAAGGATCAATTGCTAAAGAATCAAGGAAAGAAGCCCTTACAAATGAGAGACAAAAAGTTGGCGTGCTCTTAGTTCCTTATAGAATACCGGACAAATCAATTTGAAAAAACGAACTTCTGACTTTAAGCTTCGAGGATTCTTAATTTTATTTTCTAGCTTTAAACCCATAATATCCAGTAAATGAATCGATTTCTGCAAGCTATAGTGAATATCCGAGACATTTTGTTCTAGGTATTGATCTAATGCAGTCAAAACTTTTGTTGGTCTTTGGCGACTATGCCATAGAAAAAAACAATCACGCCATTGCCAAAGATGTAGAGAGCCTGAAAAACTCATCGGCCCTTTTAGTGGAGTCTTTAAATCAATTTTCTGTGGATAAAATTGAACAAGGGATTTTACTAAATAACCACGTTCAATTGAAGAATGAGTTTTTAAAAAATTTAAAATCTCATCAATTGATGAAGCATTATCTAATTTTAAAAACCATAAATTCTCACTCAATTGCAGCTTTTTAATTGGGGAGTGTTTCACGGTCCCACTTCGCAGTACCCCTAAACGATTTGCACGAATTAAGCTCTGTTGAACATAATGTCGAAGGTATTTGGGGTAACGAATTTTAAGAGAAGCAATGACGTTTTGACGTAAAAAATTACGCTCGAATTTTTCATTATTATTTGATGAATCATGATGAAAACTAATTTTAGCGAGATTTATATAGCGCTCAATATGCTTACGTGAAACCGCCAAAAATGGACGCCGATAATTTCCATTGGCCACAGGAATTCCAAGAGGAAAATCAGGGTGATTCTGAGTCAATCGCCCACGCAGCCACCATTCAAAAGAATCATCTAAATGATGACCCGTTATCCAGAGATAGTCTTGGTATTTTTTCTTTAAAACATCCCGTCTTAATACACGGGCCTTATTTTCAAAATTACTGTCTGTAAGACTTAGATTAGAAAGATGCTCAACGAAAAACTCACCTTTAGTGCCTAAGACCTTTTGAATTTTGGCCATTTCAATTTGATGCTCATCTTTATCACGCGAGTCCAATGTCATTCTTGTGCCGTGGTGGAAATAGAGCGCACATACGTTATAATTT
>JAKLJM010000467.1 GCA_023151145.1 Bacteriovoracaceae bacterium
TATTGATGTTCTAGACTCAGCTCTTCTTCGTCCAGGTCGTTTTGATAGACGAGTAATGGTTGGTTCCCCTGATGTACGAGGTCGTTTAGGAATTCTAAAAGTTCACACCAAGAAAACTCCAATGGAAGAAGGTGTGGATTTAGAAGTTATTGCCAAAGGTACGCCTGGTTTTACTGGGGCCGATTTAGCAAACTTAGTTAACGAAGCTGCCCTAAATGCCGCAAGAAATAATAAAAAGAAACTAACCCTTAAAGATTTTGAAGAAGCAAAAGACAAAGTCTTAATGGGTCCAGAAAGAAGATCGTTAGTGATTTCAGATAAAGAAAAACTAATGACTGCTTATCATGAAGCGGGACATACAATTGTTGGGATGAATCTTCCGTACACAGATCCTATTCATAAAGTCTCTATTATGCCTCGTGGAGGAGCTTTAGGTGTGACTCAAACACTTCCTAATGAAGATATGTTGTCATTGACTAATGAACGTGCTGAAAACTTTATTGCCTTTTTAATGGGCGGTAGATGTGCTGAAGAAATTGTTTACGGACTAATGACTTCAGGGGCGTCTAACGATATTGAAAGAGCAACAGGGCTTGCAAGAAGTATGGTGACGAAATGGGGTATGTCTCCAAAAATGGGACCAATTAATTATCATAAATCTTCGATGTCAATTTACACTAAACACAACGTGATGCTCTTGATCGTTTGGCCCACGCTTTAATGGTTTGGGAAACAATGGATATCAAACAAGTTCAAGATGTTTGTAAGGGAATTGATATTGGTGTTCCTTTAAAAATTGAGAAAAAAGAATCTTCGGCAAAAAAAGAATCTGAAACAAAGACTGGAACAGAAGTGACTGATGAAGGATTAAAGCCAAGTCTTTCATAAAAGATGATTTCAGTGAACGATCTAAATTCAAGAATTAAAATGTTGGGAGTTATGAATATAACTCCCAATTCATTTTCAGACGGAGGAAAGTATTTTGATTTGCCTCTTGTTAAAGAAAAACTAGCAAAGGATCAACAGTTAGGTTTTCGTTGTTTTGATTTTGGAGCAGAGTCTACGGCCCCCAAAAATAAATCCACCGTAAATAGTGAAACAGAGCTTGATCGTTATCAAAAATTATTTATTCCCATTTTGCCGCTTTTAAAAAATGTAGATGTCATTTCGATTGATACCTATCGATTTGATACTTTTTTATTTGTGTATAATGAAATTCGTAAATGTTATCCCTCTAAAGAAATTCTTTGGAATGATGTGAGTGGAGTTCTAGATTTCGAGATTGATCGTTTTATACAAATTATTCAAGAAAAGCAGGATCGAAACCTATCTTATGTGGCGAGTTTTACATACGTGCCGACTCGAGCATTGACAGGTCATCATATGGAGTTTGTTAAACAAGGAAGAGAAAAAGAAGCCATTGTTAACGACTATATGAGTTTTGTAGAAAAATTCTCTAAGGTATTTATGAAGCATCAGTTAAAAGATCAATTGATTCTTGATCCGGCCTTTGGTTTTTCAAAAACTTATGATGAAAATTTTGAATTGCTTAATACTTTTCTTCATCATTCAAAATTTTTAAAATTTAATTATCTTCATGCTAAAGCAGTGATGATTGGATTATCAAAAAAATCCTTTTTACGCCGTTATGTTCTAGAGAATGAATTTGTTTTTAATGATACAAAATTTGAATTAACGATGGAGGACCCTCAAGTATTCATGGCCTCTGAAAAACTGCATGAAACTTATCTTCAAGAATTGGCCCACTCTTTTTGCCAGTTTTCTTCAACGCTTAATACTCGTCAGTGTTTGTATTTTCGGTCACATTCATTTTTTCAAATATAGTTTTTATTGTGGAATGCCATCGGGGTTTGGCCTTAGTTTACATAAGGCCACGGAAAAATTTCTAAGCCAAGCTATGAAATATATTTCTTTGTTCTCTAAATTTTGTCTGGCCCAATAGACCAATGCTGGATCCATTGCACTATCTAACACCGCTGCGGTGGCCGATGTTTTATGAATAGTCATTCTACCTGCTTCAATCCAATCAGGGGACATTTCATTGAGTGCATCTTGAAATGACCAATTGGCCTTGAAAATAATATTTATTTCCACTATTACAGCATTTATGGGAACTGCTTGAAAACAGGATGTTAGAGAATTTAAGAGTTAATTTATTATCAAGAACTTAGAAGTCTTGCCTAATCTTTGGCCAATTCTGTAGAGGTGAGTAATTTGTACTAGGTTTCAAGTCTTATAAGGCGGCTTAT
>JAKLJM010000468.1 GCA_023151145.1 Bacteriovoracaceae bacterium
TATAATGCTAGACCAGATACTTTTTATGGCCTGTCTGGAATGGGAGACTTGATCTTAACCACGACCGGGGATTTGTCGAGAAACAAAAGTTTTGGTTTAGAAATAGCAAAGGGAAGATCTCCCGAAGAAATTATTAAATCTCAAAGACAAGTCGTTGAGGGTTATAAGACAGCTCGTGCTGTTCATTTAGTTTCTGAAAAATATGATGTAAGAGCACAGATCTTTAATGGTGTTTACGAAGTTTTGTATGACAACAAAAAACCAGAAGAAGTGATTTCGCGAATTATGCGTTCACCATCTAAATTTGAATTGGAATAAGATTAGGAATTATATGAGTCAAAAGGACGATAAAAAAAATGTCTTCACTGAAATGGAAGGCTCTCTTAATCCAGAGAATGAAAAAAAATTTCGACCTTCTGGTCACGATTATTTTCAACCAGAAGAGTTTATGCGTTTGGTGCACGCTCGTCGTTCGGTTCGAAAATTTGATGGCTTGCCGATTCCAATTGATATTTCCGACAAATGCCTTGAAGCGGGATTGTTGGCGCCAAATTCTTCAAACCTACAGACTTGGGAATTCATTCGCGTGATAAGCCCAGAAATTAAAACTCAATTGGCCGAAGCATGTTTTTCTCAAAGTGCAGCGAGAACGGCCAGTGAGTTAATCGTTTGTCTGGCGCGAACAGATCGATGGAAAGCTCATTGTGAGTTGATGCTTCAAGAATTTGAAAAATTTGAAAAAGAAACGGGCGAGAAAACTCCCAAGGCTGCTTTAGTTTATTATCAAAAGCTAGCACCCTTTGTTTATAACGTCGGTCCATTTTCTCTTTATTCTCCTCTTAAATGGCTTATTTTTTCAGTGACCGGTCTCTTTCGTCCAACGCCTCGAGAGCCTGTAACGTTTTCTGATTTAAAAACCTGGGCCATCAAATCTTGTGCCTTGGCCTGCGAAAATATCATGTTGGCTTTTCGCGCTTACGGCTATGATACTTGTCCAATGGAAGGTTATGATTCTAAAAGAGTGAAAAAAATTTTAGGATTGTCTTCTCATCAGCATTTAGTGATGATCTTAGGTGTTGGAAAAGCAGTTCCAGGTGGTGTGTATGGACCACAAATTCGTTTTGATAAAAAATTATTTATAAAAACTATTTAAATACTAAATTAACAAGTGAGAAAAAAATGAGTGTTAACCAAGTTCCTTTCATTACATTAAATAGATTTGAACCAGGCTTTAAAGAAGAATTTTTAAAGGGTGTGACTGAGTTAGTTGAAAAAACTCAATTCGTTGGTGGTCCCATTGTTGGCGAGATGGAAACGAATTTGGCCAAAAAAACAGGTGCTAAATATGCAATTGGGTGTGCTAATGGTACGGATGCAATCCAAATTGCCTTAAGAGCTGTTGGTGTAGAAAAAAACGATGTTGTTATTATTCCCGATATGACTTTTTGGGCGACGTTTGAAGCAGTTGTTAACGTTGGGGCCAATCCTGCAACCGTGGATGTTAATCGCACAACTTGCCACTGGGATTTAAAAACTTTTCAAGAAGCAGTGACTAAATTTAAACCAAAAGCAGCCATCATGGTTCATTTGTATGGATGGGCCAGTCCAGATACTATGGCGATTCGTGAATTCGCTAAGAAAAATAATGTTATTCTTATTGAAGATGGTGCTCAATGTTTTGGTACTGAAATTAATGGTCAATCAGTTTTGGCCACGGCCGAGATGGCGA
>JAKLJM010000020.1 GCA_023151145.1 Bacteriovoracaceae bacterium
ACTATAGCTATACAGTAGAGATGTTGGTGATGTTTTAGAGGCTTGAGTACTTTTCGTTTCCAGGAAATTACTATGAAATTGTGGACAAGTTTCAAGAACTGGATAATCTTTTTCTGGAATAAATTCCACTAAACTTAAGTATTGATCATAGAGACTTTGAAAATAAAGTTTTTTATTTGTGACATCCTTCATATTCATTTCAGTCGGTGCGATTTTTTCATCAGTAGAGGCAATTGATCTATTGATAGATTTAAATTCTACTGCAGGAAATTCAGGGACCTTATTCTCAACTTTATCTCGTGACTGATATCTCGCCATTTTTTGATCAAAACTTTCTAAGTTTGAACAAGAGGCAAGAAGAAATGTTGGGGCCAATAAGAGAAGAAATTTTTTGTTTGTCATATAAACCTCTAAGGCCAAAATGTCTCGGCCTTAGAGGTTTTATCGGTTTGTTATTTTAGAAAATTTAGCAATTACCAACCTAAAACGTAAGCAAATACTAACGGTGCTACGATTGTAGCATCTGATTCAATGATAAATTTTGGAGTGTTTCCGTCAAGTTTGCCCCAAGTGATTTTTTCATTTGGAACAGCACCTGAATAAGATCCATAAGATGTCGTTGAATCTGAAATCTGACAGAAATATCCCCATAGTCGAGTATCGCGCTCAAGATCTTGCTCAAGCATCGGAACCACACAAATTGGGAAATCCCCAGCAATCCCACCACCGATTTGGAAAAAACCAATCGAAGCAGTTTTTGTCGTTTCAGTGTACCAATCAGCAAGTCTGATCATAGTTTGGATACCAGAGTTTACGGTATGAACGTTTTTAATTCTGCCTTCAATAACTGCAGCAGCGTACATATTTCCGTTCGTAGAATCTTCCCAGCCTGGAGTGTAAATAGGAATATTTTTTTCCATAGCTGCAATCATCCAAGAATCTTTTGGATCGATTTGATATTCTTTTTTGAATTCAGGATTTTTTAATAATTGCCAAAAGTAATAGTGAGGTGGATGTGATTCACCATTAGCATCTGCTTTTTGCCATTCTTTATTTAAAAGACCTTCGATTTTTCTCATCGCTTCGTCTTCTGGAATACATGTATCTGTAACGCGATTTAAACCTTTTTCTAAAAGTTTCATTTCTTCGTCAGCAGTAAGAGCACGCCAGTCTGGAATACGGTGATAATGGTTATGAGCAACTAAGTTATAAATATCTTCTTCTAAGTTTGCTCCAGTACATGAAATTCCATGGATTTTACCTTGGCGAATCATTTCCGCTAAGCTTTTTCCAAGCTCTGCTGTCGACATAGCACCAGCAAGAGTAATAAACATCTTCCCACCACTTGTTAGGTGTGCTTCATAGCCTTTTGCTGCATCAACTAAGCTCGCGGCATTGAAATGCTTATAATGAGTTAACATGAATTCTGAAATTGGACCTTTTTTTGTCGTCATATTTATCTCCTAAAATTTATTTTTTTAAATAGGTATAACTTTGTAAACATTCTTCATAAAAATCAATCAAGCGTACACCTTCACGTGGTGAGATTTTTCCTGCTTGGATTTCTTTGTCGATATTTTTCTTCATCGTGTAGGCCATTCCTTCCGGATTGTACTGCATAGCTCTTAGAACGGTGTCTGATGATGATCCTTTGATGACTTCTTCAATATAAAAGTCTGTTGGATCTTCATCATCACAGAAAACGTGCACTTCATTTAAGCGACCAAATAAATTGTGAAGATCACCCATAACGTCTTGGTAGGCACCTGTGAGGAACAGACCGATGAAGTAGTCTTCGTTTGGTTTAAGGTCATGTAAGGGAAGAAGATTGCGTGTTTCTTCAATACCAATAAACTTATTAATTTTTCCGTCACTATCACATGTAATATCAACTAAAGTTCCTTCAGTTGTTGGTCTTTCATTAAGACGAGTGATGGGCAGAATTGGAAGTAGTTGACCAATGGCCCACATGTCTGGCGCTGATTGGAAAATAGAAAAATTACATAAGTACTGAGGAGCAATACTTTTAGTAATGTCGTAAAGATTTTCTGGAATAAATTCCATATCCGGAAGATAGCCTGCGATCTTTTTGGTGATTTTCCAGAAAAGTGTTTCGATTTTTGCTCTTTCTTCAAGAGTTAAAATCCCTAAACGAAAAGCTGATAAAGCTTCTTTTTTTGTATCTTCAGCGTCGTTAAAAGTTTCTTGGGCATTTTTTAAATTTAAGCTCTCATACATTTCACGCATTTTACTAACTAGTCTGTGCTCGTCTACACCTACATCAGTTGGAAACTCCGTAAATGAAGTTTCAATCTTATCAATAACGTTGGTGATCACGCATGAGTGTCTTGCTGTAATAGCACGACCTGATTCCGTCACGATATTTGGTGCTGGAACTTTTTCTTCAGCACAGATTTCTTTTAAGATATAAACGATATCTGAAACATAATCTTTTAGGTTGTAGTTGATACTTGATTCATTAGTTGATTGCGAACCATCGTAATCGACACCTAGTCCACCACCAACGTCGAAATATTCAATGTTGGCACCAAGTTTTAAAAGCTCAGCATAAATTCGTCCACCTTCTCTGATAACTTCTTTAATCGTTCTAATGTCAGTTACCTGTGAACCAATATGGAAGTGGAAAAGTTTAAGACAACTTAATTGATTTTCTTCTTTTAGAATTTGAATGGCGTGATTCATTTCGGCGATCGTTAGTCCAAACTTCGCTTTATCGCCACCGCTCTCGGCCCATTTTCCAGAACCTTTAACTGACATTTTTGCACGTAAACCAATCATCGGTGCCACGTTCATTTCACGAGATAATTTTAAAATTTTATATAGCTCAGAAAACTTCTCAATAACAACGATGACTTTTCTTCCAAGTTTGTTTCCTAGAAGAGCAAGGCGAAGATATTCTTCGTCTTTATAGCCGTTTAAAACAGTAAGGGCGTTTAAGTTATCATTAAAAGCTAATACTGATAAAAGCTCTGGTTTAGAACCTGCTTCTAGGCCAAAATCATAGGGAGTTCCGGCGTCTACGATTTCTTCAACGACTTCACGCATTTGATTTACTTTAATCGGATAAACCCCAGTATATTTTCCAGGATAATCTGCTTCTTTGATGACTTCACGAAATGTTTCATTAAGAAGTTTTACTTGAGAGCGAAGAATATCGTGAAAACGAATTACCATTGGCATCGGAATATTTTGAAGTTTCATCTCTTCAATGACTTCAGCGATATCAATACGTGGTCCATTTGGATCGCGGTTTGGTAAGACACATAAATGTCCTTCTTGGTTGATATCAAAATAACCATCGCCCCATCTGCTAATGTGGTAGGCTTCGTCCGCGTCTTCCTTTGTCCAAGACCAATCTGTCATCTCAGAGTTCTCCTTACGAAAAAGTAAATGAATAGGCGGAAATTTATCTTATAAATGAGGTCTATACAACGAAAATTACAAAGAATTTAAGGTTAAAACCACCGGATAATGATCAGAGGGAAGGGCGTAGCGTTCAAAAGTTGATTGTGGGGTGGGTCTCGGGGAGCCATCGGGGTTTTTAAAGCGGTAAATCCCTGAATTCTCTTTGTTGATGAAGGCGGCTAATTGCGGAGAGAAAAACACATAGTCCAATTGTTGTCCGATGGGAGGAGTATCTTTTTCAAAATGCACAAAAGTTGTGCGAAGATTTTCGGGTAAATTGAGAAATTCTAGGACGTCTTGAAGTTCAGTTTTAGAGAAAATACTTTGGAATTCTTCCTCACCATTAAATCTATGGGCCAAGCCATTTAAGTCACCGGCGACAATGATGGGTGTTTGAGGAAAGTTTGTTTGTAAATTTAAAAAAACTTGTACGATGGCTTCAACCTCAAGAGTTCGCTGTTTTTTTCCAAGAGGATCTAGACCTGTTCGATCCCATTTCGATTTTAAATGTGAATGTAAAATAATGAGCTTGGGATTTTTATTGTCACCGTCACTTTTATCAAAAAAACGAAGCTCACCTAAATCACGAGAAAAATAAAGTGATTCTCCGTCTGGTGTAGTGCCGATGACTCTTTTTTTATGAGTGAAGTGCTGAACTTTTAAGTTTAATCTTTTGTGTATTAAATAACCTAATTCTATTCCACGATCAGAATTACCTTTAATTAGAGTAGAGATGTATTGATCACCCAAATAAGCACCATTAAAAAGATCTAAGCTCTCGCGTCCACCAACTTCACAAAGCAATAATATGTCGGGGTCCATATCTTTGATTGCCCAAGCAAGCTCAGTGGTTTTGTCGCTAGATTTTGGACTTAATGGAATATCAGTCGAAGAATTTTCTTTCGTCGTAGCTAGTAAAAATAGGTTTTCAGTATTGAGCTGAACAATCTTTACTGACATGGCACTCCGTAGGCGGCAGTCACCCAAGTTTTAGTTGATTTCAACCAAATTTTTTTACAATTAATCACTTCATAGAATTGGTTAGATTCACTAATTTTTAAAAACTCTTCAGTTAGTTCTTTTGAGCAAACGGTTGTCTCTGGAGTATTGATTTGTGGTGACTCAACAATTTGGATCTTACCATTTTGATCAAGACTGACAAAGTAAAAACGTCCTTCATCTTCTCGAAGGTAGGTGGCAGTGTATATTTTTTGATTTAAATTTATTTCTACAGGATACTCGCTGGTAAAGGCTGGAAGCTGGATAAATTTCTTATCCTCTAATTGAACGAGCAGTGGGTTGACGACAAATTTTAATTCGCTCATCTTTGGTAAATCAACTTTGCCTACAAAATAATCAGCTAAAAAATATTTTTGCCCTTTTTTATGATGTTTGCACTGAGATTCCCATAAGGCCAATCCCGGTTCATCATGATTTAGGTTTTTTACAAACAAAGAATAGGGAAATGCTTTTTCTGCTGCAAGATTGATGTTTAATTCAGTAACTGAAATTTTTTTTGTCAGAAATTTTTTTAATTCTGCTTGGAAATATTTTCTTTTTTTTCCTGTAGCTTCAGAACATTCTGAATTTTCAGGACAACCGGGACGATCAATTTTTGAATATTGCAATTCGTCTTTAGCAAACGAAGAATTTACTAAAACTAAAAAACTAAGCCCTAAGAATGTAGTCAAAAAAATATTGCGATTCATCAATTACCATTATTAGTCGAACCTTTAGATAATGATGATCAATTTTCAGAGAAATGGGAAGGATAAAGTGCTTTTACTTTAGCATTCATCTCATTTCTATACATATTTTTTCCTGCTAACCAATCAACTTCTGCCCCCCAGAATTTTAGCTTGGTAAATAGGCCTAAATTTGTTCGATCTAAGAGCAAAAACTCCCGACGAGGAGATTCTCTTCCACCAAATTCAAACTGATCCATAAACTCTTTTAAATGTTTAATTGGGTTTAAGTCAGTAACGGCATATTTTCCAGGAGCAAGATAGGGTTCATATATTTTAAGGACCATTTCATAATGAGTTTTGATCATACTTTCTTGATCGATATTGGAAAAAAGACGCAATCGATAGCAGGCAATTTTATAGAGTTCAAAATCACTATTTTCAACAGCTAATAAAAGTGTACAGTAATCAACTAAAAAATCATCTGAGAACTCTCTTGTTGATCCAAAATCTAATAAAATAATGTTTTCATGATTAAAGAGAAAATTCCCATTTTGAGGATCCGTATGTAGGCGTTTGGCCTGCCAAAGTGAGTATTGAAAATTATCATAGAGCATTTGACCGAGATGATTTTTTACTGCTTGTGGATAGGTAAGTGTTTCATCAAAATGAACACCTTCCATATACTCCATGGTTAAAATTTCTTTTGTGCAATACTCTTTGTAGACTGCTGGAATTTTAACTTGTGGAAAATTTTCTTGATATAATTCTCTAAATTTTAAAAGTTCTTTGTATTCATACTCATAGTCACATTCATTTAATAGTGAGGTTTTTAATTCAACCAAAATTTCATCGAGGTTGGGTTTTTTAGGATATAAAACTTCAATTAATCGATTGAGATGATGAATGTTTTGAAAATCATTTTTGATGGCCTTTACAATCTCTGGGTACTGAATCTTGACGGCGACTTTTTCTCCAGTGGATAAAGTGGCCAAATGCACTTGTCCGATCGAAGCTGAAGCGAGGGCGTGGTAGTTAAACTCTTTAAAGACATCTTCCGGATTTTTGCCGAAATTTTGGTAAAAGACTTTTCGAATATTTGCTTCACTCATTGGAGGGGCATTGCGCTGCAATTCTTTGAAAAGATCAGTAATTTCTTTCGGTAAAAACATATCTTCAGTTATGGAGATCATTTGTCCTAATTTCATCAGGGCACCTTTCATTTGTCCCATGGTTTGGATGATTTCTTTGGTGGCCTTAATTTTGTAAGTCAAATCTTGAACCTGTTCACGATTTTCTTGAAAGGAATTTTTTAATTCGTTTGTTTTATCGACGGCGTAATTGAGCGCGATTTGAGAGCTGGCTTTGGCAATGCTTGCGGTTATTTTAGTAAGTCTTGAGAGTTTCGATGTTTTAAATTCACTCATGAAAATGTCCTTTCTGTTTAAAGAGAAAGGACACTCTTTTTCATATTATCCTTTCAGCTTTTCATCTTCTTTTAATTTTTCAGCGTTACGTTTTTTTACTTCAAGCATGCGTTTTTCACCTTGAATGTAACGCCTTTTTTCAGCTTCTGTTTCTGGTACTAATTTACAAATACTAATCGGTCGACCGATGTCATCTAAAGCCACAAAAGTTAAATAGGCAGTTGTGGTATGTCGACTTATGCCAGTAAATGGGTTTTCAGCTATTACTTTAACACCAACGAGCATAGAAGTCCTGCCCACATAGTTAACACTTGCTTTGACAAGGACGTGATCTCCAATTTTTATAGGGGCTTTAAAGCTAATATCGTCCACATGGACGGTTACAACCGGTCTGCCAGAATGTCTTTCTGCGACCATAGCAGCGGCCATATCAATCCAAGACATAACAACCCCACCAAAGATACTATTTTGTGGATTAGTATGCTCAGGCATTACTAAAAAACGCATTTCAGCGCTTGATTCTTTAGGCAATTTTTGAATTTTATCTTGTCCCATTAAAGACTCCTGTTTGCAACAGCATTTTTTTCATTATACTCGGATTTTTTGAGAAAGAAACTTTAACAAAAAACTAAGCATTAATAATGAAAACTGAACAACAGCTAAAGTCGCCCCAGATGGTAGAGAGAAGTAATTTGCTAAGATTAGGCCCAATGGTGCAGTGATGAGTGCAAATAGGATGGAATAAATAAAAGTTTGTTTGATTGATCTGGCAAAATTTAAGGCAAAAAAACCGGGTGTCAGTAACATGGTTTCAATCAAAATTGTTCCGGCCAGTTTTACACTGGTAACAATGACTAGGGTCATTAATAAATAAAAAAAGAGTTGATACTTTTTAAGTTTATATCTTCTGGCTTCAGCACCGATGGGATCAATGGTGACAAATAGCCAGTGTTTTAATGGAATTAAAATAGTCGTAAAGGTAAAAAGAAATATCCCTAAACTAATCCAGAGATCGTTAAGATTTAAGAGTAAAATATTTCCAAATAAAAAATTGATCAAATTGTTTTTCTGATGAGAGCCTAAGGAATAAATCAATATACCAAGGGCCATGGTAGAAGTGTAAAAAATCCCCAGTTTAGAATCATCGGGAGTCTTATCTGTTTTTGAGATGGCCAAAAAAGATGTGAGAAGAGTGGTGATCATTACGGTTATAAAAAGAACTAAAAAATCATTTTCAGCTTGTGTGATAGAAAGAGCAATGGCCAACCCCAGTAGGGTTGAGTGAGATATAGCTGCGCCAATAAATGAGTTTTTTCTGGCAATAATAAGGGGAGAAATAAGGGCGCAAGTAAGGGCCAGAAGTAGGGTTGCAATAAATGCATAGAGGAGAAACTCGTATTGAAAAAAATCCTGAATTGAAAGTAAAAAATTTTCCATGATTTATTCTTTATTTTTTAAACAAGTATTTATGTTTTTTAGGGTTAACGGCTTTTGGGTCATGACTATGGTCATGGTCATGTTGGCAAAAAATATGATCGTGGTGATTATGCTTTCCACCTTCGTGTAGTTTTAGATGCTCAAACTCACAATGATAGATATCTTCTAAAATATTCTTAGTTAACAATTCACTGTGATCGTGCCAGTGATATGTTTTATTGAGACATAATATCTTATCGCAAAACCTAACGACCTCATTAATGTTATGATCAATGATGATAATGGCGGTGTTTTGTTTTTCTTTTAATTCTTTTAAAATTTTTAAAAGTTGATCAATGCCCTGACCATCAAGACCTTTAGTTGGTTCATCTAGGAGGAGAATTTTAGGACTTTCAAGAATGGATCTTGCAATCAATACTCTTTGACGTTCGCCTCCCGATAATTCTTGAAGTAATGAATCTTTTTTGTGAGCAACCCCAGAAAGATTCAATGCGTGGTTTATTTCATCTGAGGTAAGTTTTTTATTCAGTAGAGAGATTGTTAAAAATTCCGTGACTTTGAGAGGGAAAATAGTATTGAGCTCATTGCTTTGAGGAATGTAGCTGAGATCTTTATTAACATTGAAAAAACTATCGAAAAAAATATCACCACTACTAGGTTTCAAGAGTCCGGCAATAATTTTCATTAAGGTAGATTTGCCGCCACCATTAGGGCCAAGTATCCCTAAAGTGTCTCTTGCCATCACATCAAAAGAAATGTTTTGCAAAATAGGTTTTTCACCATAGTGAAAGGAAATATTTTTTAAATGTAACATCTGCTAGAAACTTCCTTTTAGGGACTCATTCTATTTAGTATTTTGTAATTGTTGTAAAAGATTTTCAAGAACAAAGGTGATTTTTTGTTGAGGACTTCCCATCGTATCAACTTTTAAAACGCGATCTTTGTTTTGAATCTTATTTCTTACACTGCTTGGAATATCAAATCCTGTTTCTAAAATCCAAGTAAGTTTTTTATCTTTAGTTTGGTTATAAAGTTTCTTAATGGCCGAGGGAGATATTTCTTCGTGATGGCCAGAGCCCTTAAGGCTTATGATGTCTGCTCCGAGTGACTTAAAGAGTGGTTCAAGGGCATCGTGGGTGAGAACAATGGTCGTTTTATTTTTCTCAAAATATACTTTTAATTGTGTCTCTAGTTTTTGATATTCTTCCGTACACTTAAAAACTGATTTAATGGACATTTGATTTTCTAATTGCTGAAGCATTTGACAAGCGATTTTCCCATAGAGCCAAAAGTGAGAAAGAGCTTCTTCGCTTGCGCCCGGAAATTGTTTTTTTAGTTCAGGACTTATCGTTAGGCCATAATTTTTAACCGCATTATTTAAGCTTCTTTGTTTAATAATCGTCTTCATCCAAGGATGAAGTGCTAAAGGGCCATGATAGAGTTCGTTTGCAGTAATTAATTTTTTTATATCACTAGGCTTTGGGTCAAAATGATGATGATCACCAGCGATGACTACCGCAGTTTGAATATTTTTGTGATGTGGAAGCTCACTTAGTAGATTACAAATTTGAGGATGAGCACATAACGAAAAATTTGCGACCAAATCAGTGGCCGAAACAAAAAATGGGACAAATAAAAAAATAACGAAAGCCATGAGCTTTATAGAGGATAGGATAGATTTCATAGTTGGGTTCCTTAGGAATTAATCAAACTAGCAATGAATGGATTCATAGCGTAACTTTGAAATAAATGCAAGCGATTTGCAATTATTTGCAATAAATATGGTGATTCCACTTAAAACCTTGGTCATAGGCGCTTTTTCCGACGGTATCATCTTCTGATTCAAAGTCTACGTCAGAATCAACGATTGAGAGCGGAAATTTTTCTTCCGGGGCATATCCACCGGCAAATGGTTCAGGGGGGAAGTAACCAAAAGCTCCACCCTTAACTAATTCGCCATCACAAAAAGCGTTTCCGATTGCGATGAGTTTATTATAAGAAGTTGCTCTAAGTTTAATTTCACCAGTCTGTGCAATAAAGTCTACTTCTTCAGCAGTTCCTTCAGTTATTAGTCCACCCTCAGGTAAACTTGCGCCGATTCCTTCGCCAGAAACGAATTTATTGAAATAGACATTAAGATCTGTTCCTTTAGGAATCATACAAGTAAGTTTTCCGTTATCATCTTCTTTTGCGTAACCAGTACAACATTTATCTGCACTACCTGGAGTTTTACCAAGTGGAGTACAACACGCAAACTCATGCCCAGAGAAAATTTGCGGATGATCGACGTTATTTTGATAAGTAAATCTTTTAGCGTTATTACCAAAGCTGTCAGTCGGTGACGTTGGATCATAATAGGTGTCGGTATAGGCACCAGTATAGGCCGGGAATTTCGCATTAACGTGTGTTTTTGTTGTTAATGGATCGGCATTACTCGTTTTAAAAATTCCCGGAACTAATTTATCAAAAGTTGTTCCAGACTGGCTGTTGTTACAATAAAGTGGTTCATAGGTAATTTGCGGAATACCTAAGAGTTCTAATTTTGCGAGTTTTGTTAAGTAATAATTTTGATTACCAGCATGGAGACGTTGATTTGTTTCTCCTTCGTGTGGCACAAAATCTAGAGCGTATCCAGCGTAATTAAAATGGTAGTATCCACCAGATTGAATACGATCGTCGTAATCTAAAGTTGAAACAACTAAGAGGATAGGGCGATTGGTGGCATCTTCTCTAGCGATACACCAAACAGCATAGACGCCATCTGTGCGCGGAGATATACCATCGGCAAGCGGAGATCTCACGTTCCCGGCATCATGAGTGATTGCACCATCAACACCACGATAGCCCACAGTCGTATAGTTATTCATGACAGCTTCAAGGCCTGGCACTGTAAATGTTCCAGCTTTTAGATAATTGTATGTCGCCTGACAGTCAGTGCGATTTAAAACTCTGGTCGTAATCGTATCACGATAACGAATATCAAATTCTTGATTGGCATTATCAGTGTAATTCACGATGAAATGAATATTTTTAATAACTGAACTCACCGGATTTACTTCACCACCACCAAGAGGAGCCATGGCGTGAATGTTACGGTAGGGAACATAGGTCGGTAAATAGTTAGCAATGACAACATCACGGTAACCTGTCGAGTTCACCATGTATAAAAAGTTTTGACGAACTTCTTTATTCTCATTTGATTGAAAAGGAATAGGCATGTAAGGAGTTTCCGTACTTAAAAATTGTTCTAGTTCTCCGGCTTCATAGGCATCAGGAGATGGAGTGGTATTGATACGTACTAATCTCTCATTTGCTAGTGCGCCGATAGAAGAATACCAAGGATCTTTTTCATGAATAGTTCTCGGCCCAAAACGATATGGAGGAGTAACATCGTATCCATCATCAAGATCAGCAAATGGTGCTTGTAAACATCCAAATGCACTCGCGCCTTCAGCTGTAGCTTCTGAAGTTGGAGAGAGGTTGTTTGTTGAAGCTGCCGCTCTTGGAGCGCGACAAAAATAATCATATTCTCTGATATAAGACTGAAAATTAAAACCTTCCACCGTATAATGACTATTTGATGGATTCTGCAGTCCAGGGTCAGAAAGTTTTGATCTATAGTTTAAGCATTGAAAGTTTTCGGCCGGAAGCTTTAAGCGATTATTTACTTTCCAGTCATGAGTTCCATCAGAAAATTTTCTGACCCAACCACCACCACAGCATGTGGCAGAACCCGTCTCGTTAATGACTTTCCATTGGTCAGCATTTGGATAAGTTGTACTCGTCACAGCTGGAACCGTCGTAGAAGAAGATAGGGCGGTTTTTGAAACAGCGTATCTAGAATATCGATAATTTGTTTTAGGATTGGCATAGGACATAAGCGCAGTATCTAAGGAATAATTCTCTGAACCAAGATCTGGAACGATAACACCTTTTGTTACTGATTTATCACTTGAAAACATCGTAAAGTCTTTACCAATTTCTCGGCAACATCTGTTTTCTTTAATGTCATAATCTAAGTAATTTTCTGCACCAATTGTTGGAAGTGGATTGCCTTGCCCACAAACTAAAGATTCTTCCCAGTATTTGTATTCTGCTTTGGTATTTCCAAAAAACTTTAGGCCAAGAGATGTCAAGAGATCGGCATGAAGTTTATTCGGAGAACAATCTAAATCAGTATGACAAACTGAACCAGCTCTTCTAAAACATGCATCAGCTGCAAATCCCGGAGTGATAACTGATTTACTTACTGATAAGGAAGCAAATTCAATTGATTTAAAGTCGCTATCTCCACTCACGCTATCTCTAGATTCGCTACCACATGCATTTTGATTTAATATATTATTTAATTGATTACTGAGATCAGTTCCATTGGTTGTTAACACATAATTCATGTCATCTCCAAAGAGTGGACATGCGTAGAAGCGAGCCTTATTAAGTGCTTCTGTGGTTTGGGCCGTG
This sequence comes from Bacteriovoracaceae bacterium, assembly GCA_023151145.1. Lineage (GTDB taxonomy): Bacteria > Bdellovibrionota > Bacteriovoracia > Bacteriovoracales > Bacteriovoracaceae > Bacteriovorax. The sequence continues at coordinate 12,437 of JAKLJM010000020.1, forward strand.
GAGTTACAAGTTCCGATTTGAGAAATAAAATCTGTTCTTCTTTGAGTATCGGTATTTTGATGGTTATAAAGTGTATGTCCAGTAATAGCTTTACCTGGCATACATAATCCAAAGTCCGTAGCGTTAATTGAAGTTAAACCATTGGCTTGTATATTATTGATGGCCGTCTGCGGTAGTGCTTTCGTTGATGTCACATAATCTTTTGGTCGTCCAAGCACATTAGCATCTTTACCATAGAGCACTTGATCAAGTTCATTTGGAGATCTAATAACTTCTTCGTTAAATCTATTTGAGTTTAGAGAAACGCAAGTAAAATTTGGTGCACATGTAAACATACTCTTCACAGCAACGTTAGTGATAGAGCTAAAATCTCTGCGACAAAGAGCACCCATCCCACGATACACGCAACGTTTAGCAACGTTAGTGGGTTGATTCGCAGACAAAATATCTGCTAAATAAGTTTCTTTTTCTGAGTTTCCAATTTCTTCAGCATCGGCATTAAAGTTTGGCCATTTTGTTTTTACCTGACTGACATCAGAACAAGTATATTCCCATCCCAGTTGAGTTACGCAATCAGAGTCAGTATTACACTGATGGAAACGTTGGCATGATGCTGCTGAATTTTGTTGTGGATCATTAAATGCTAATTCTGGATCATAGTCATAAGAAGGAGCAGTGTTACCACCAAGGTCTGGAATGATATTGACGACAGTATCTGTGGCATCAGCTAGATCAAAGAAGCTTCCGTTCATCGCTAAAAATAATTTATTACTTGTGGCGGTTAATCTTCTTCCAGTTCCAATGGCAAACCATTGAACCCCATCAAAAGATCCGATGAGTGCGCCTTTATTAAATCCGTACCAATCTCTTTGGTATCCATTAATATAAAATGCCGCTTGAGTTTTAAGGCGCTCTTGTCTTTGAATTGTTGGATCAGTCGTCGTTGAATTTGGAGTGGCTTTTTTAACGTGCGAAAATGGAATCATCGTAACTGGTAACCAGCAAGCTCGTCCAAAAATTGTATCTTCATAGTTACCAAGAGTACTATTGGCGCCAAATTCATCTCTTTTTGTTGTGTAACCCTTGGCTGTTAAACCAATACCTTTTTGTGTTGATGGATAAGCGGTAAAGGATTCGTACCATGAGTCCTTGGCACAACGAGTACATGGTGTGAAATATCCACTGGTAGCTGACAGAATATAGGTTCTTCCTAACTCAACCGTTACAGATTTGGCTGGGTGAGTTCTCGTGAGATCAACATTCATTGAGCCTAATAATGAATTCACATTATAAGAACCTGATATCGGGCCTGTTTTAGTAAATTCGTCGATATAACTAAAACTATCACCTTCTTGAGTATAGACAA
>JAKLJM010000469.1 GCA_023151145.1 Bacteriovoracaceae bacterium
CAAGAATTGATAATAGTGATGAAAAAACCAACGTTCAATTCGTTTTAATCCCCAAAGAAAGAACATCACTCCAAAAATTTGCCATAAAAAAATTCCCATCAAAAAAAGTGCTGAGAATTTCAATTCCAACTGAACAGCTGTCAAATAAATAAAACCAAAAATTAATAGAGACATAAAAGCCATTTGCCACAGACCATTCATTTTCTCTTGGCTTTTTTTAGTTTCAAATAAAATATCTTTCATAATTCCGAGACGAATTTCCAATAAAAAATCACGAACGCCAATTCCAAATTGTCGTTCAAAATGATTCAATTCATTGAGCAACATGGGATAATTTTTAAAAGGGGAAAACACTCTTTCCTCAGAAGATCTAAGTCCACTTTCTCGCGACTGAATCCAAAAAATGACCTCTTGAAGAAGGGATTCTGCGACTGATAATTCACTGCTAAAAATTGGAGCATTTTTTATTTTTAATAGAGTCATTTTTTGTTTGGTTATAACTCTCGCCAAGTACTCATAGGGCAAAAGTAAGTCCTCTGTTTTGACGAGCTGAATTAAAAGAACCGCAACGACTGATAATAACAATCCCCAACTCTCCATAAACACATATTCTCCCATCTGCTTCATTGACGAATTGCCCAACGCTTGACAAAATGGCGCTATGACAACAAAAGATCATTCGCCTAAAAAATCCCCTTTGGCCAAAGCTCCAAACGCCTTGGAGGAACAAATTTTCATTATTGAAAAAAAGCGTGCTGATTTAGAGTTTCTTTGTCGCGAACTTGACCCTTTTCACCCGATAGACACTTCGATGAAAGATAAACTAAAACCTTTTCACTTAGAACATATCGATGATCCCTTTCGTTTGACGGCCGAATTAATTACCTTGATGGAAAATACTATTGAAGAGCTTGAGCGATTAAAAATTCTATACGCCCATCACTCAGATGAATTATTTACACCTCAATTAAAGAACTAATTTTCTACCTTCAGGTTATCCATGAAAACTCCATTCCCCCGTGTTACTCTTCATCCTCAAACATTAAAACATATGAAATTAGGACATCCTTGGGTTACTGAAGATAGCTTCACCAGAAAATTTCCCCATTCTCCTTTTTTAGTGGGCATGAGTGCAGATAAAAAAGCCGCTGCTCTTTTACTTCACGATGAACAACATAAAAAAATCAAAGCTCGCCTTTGGTCACTCTCTGCTCCTTTTGATATAAGCGAAGAAGAATTTAAAGCGGAATTTCATTTAAGACTTAAAACTGCTTTCAGTAAAAGAAAAGGCTTGATTCAAGAAAATAGTAGAGAGAATTTCTATTTAGTTTTTGGTGAGTCAGATTTTTTGCCAGGAATTTTTTTACAACGTTTAAAAAATCATTTTGTTCTAGGTCTCTATACTCAATTTTGGGATCATTATTTAACCTCTTTTATTGCCCCTCTTATTCTGCAAGAATTAAAAATCTTATTTCCAACAATGGAAATTGAGCTCTGGGCACAAGCGCGAAATAAAAAACAAGAAAAACAAATTTTAAATCTTACCAATTCAAATATAAATGAAGCACAGTTTGTTTTAACAGAATACCATGTGAATTATCTCATCAAAATTAACAACTACTACGACTTAGGGATCTACACCGATATGAGTGCCTTAAGACCAGTCGTTCTAAAAAAATTTAAAGAGTTCATGCTTCCAGACAATGCTCGTGCCCTAAATCTA
>JAKLJM010000470.1 GCA_023151145.1 Bacteriovoracaceae bacterium
TGTAATTGTTGGGAATGTAATCTCTGCGAATAATCCAGAAGCAGTAGAGTTAAAAAATAAAAATATTCCATTTACTTCACTGCCAAAGGCTCTTGGAGAGTGGATTATAGATCAGAAGAATTGTATCTGTATTTCGGGAACTCATGGAAAAACTACGACGACTTCAATGATGAGCTGGGTTTTGGATCAAGCTGAAAAAGAACCAGGATTCTTAATTGGGGGAATTCCAATTAACTTTCATCAAAGTTTCAGAAATCCAAAAGGTGATTATTTTGTGATTGAAGGTGATGAGTACGATACGGCTTTTTTTGACAAAGTGCCTAAATTTATCCATTACAAACCTAGAAATGTCATACTTACAAGTGTTGAATTTGATCATGCTGATATTTATAAAGACCTAGATGATGTGAAAAAAGCCTTTACTCGTCTTGTGAAAATTATTCCACCTCAAGGGTCACTTGTTTATTGGGCTGACGATAAGAATATTCCTGATTTGTTAGAAGATACTAACACCAAAAATGTTTATAGTTATGGATTGACCAAAAAAAGCAGAGACAACCATGCTTGGATAGAAATGCTATCTAACGCCACTGCGACCACTAGTTTGACTTCCGATTTTTGTATACATTTTAAAGGTGAAAAATGGGGTCCTTTTCAATTAGCTCAACCTGGTGAATACAATGTGCTAAATGCAGCTGCGGTTGTTTTAATGTCCTATCATCTGGGCGTGAGTCCTGAAATTACCAAGAAAGCCTTAGTATCATTTAAAGGTGTTAAGAGACGTCAGGAAATTTTGGGAGAGCCTGGTGGACGATTGCTTGTTGAAGATTTTGCTCATCATCCTACGGCCGTTAGAGAAACTCTTAAAGGTATTAGAAAAAAATATCCCAACAGGAAAATTCACGCGGTTTTCGAGCCAAGAAGTGCAACCAGTCGTAGAAAAATTTTTCAAGATGATTATGCTCATGCATTTGAAAGTGCTGATAAGGTTTATATTATGAAGGCCTTTGATCAAAGTAAATTGGCGGATGAAGAAAAGTTTTCATCCGAAGATTTGGTTAAAGATTTAAATAAAAAATCAAATAGAGCCGCTTTGTTTGAAAATGTGGATACTATTGTTTCAAACTTAAAAAAGGAAAGTGTTTCAGGAGATCTGATAATTGTTATGAGTAATGGTGGTTTTGATGGAATCTATGATAAAATCTTAAAAACTTTGTCTTAGTTACACACTAACTAGACTGGACTTTTTTGGTTAAATAGAAGCGATATCCATTTTGTCTCAAATTGATCTGGCTACTTACGATCGCCAAAGTAAAATTTTAAAAAGAGTACAGAAGTCCTCTTATATTTCATTATTTTTATCCCGATGTAGTCTTTGTATATTTTAGCATGGGATTATATTATGATAAAAAAATTTTTAGATGAAAAGTTGGATTTAAATTTTCGTTCAACTTTAAAAGTTATTAATTTACTTTCCTTTTTTGGGGTTATGACTCTTCTAGGAATTATTTCTTTCATTTCTTTAAAACAAAAAAACTACGTCGAGGAAATCAATTATCTTAATGAGTTAACTCAAGACATTAAAGATATTAGATACTATGGAAGTCAACTGCATCAGTTTTATACCAACGCTTCTTTGACGAAAGATTTAAGCGCTGAAACCTCAGGGAAAGAAATGTTTGCTAAGGCTCATTCAGAGTTAGTTG
>JAKLJM010000021.1 GCA_023151145.1 Bacteriovoracaceae bacterium
GAAGAAAAAAAGGACCTCAAACTTGTTTTAATTACTGACTACATTGAAGTCATTAAAAAGAAAAACTTATTAAAAATTAGACAGGATCAACTAAGAAGAGCTTCTTTTGTTTATCGTTTGAATAAAGAAAAAGTAAATGTCGGAAAAACTAGTCAACAAGATTATTATCTTTCGCGTGCTAACTATTTAGAAGCACAAAACGAGTATCATGCCTCGAAAATATAAGCAGATAAAACTGATGACAACTTAGCTTATTTAATAAATGAAAAGTCTGGAACAAAATTTATTATCAATGAAAATGTTGATTATAAAAAATTAAAAATCACTCTGACTAATGCCCTTGATTTAGTCAAAAATAAAAACAGTGATGTTTTAAATAGTTTAACCACAATTCAAAATAATGAACGCGAACTAGAAGTTGCCAGAAAAGAAAATCTCCCATTACCAAAATTCACCCTCAATCTTGGTGGCTACCGCAATCATTTTGACAAAAATACAAATTCAACACGCTATGAAACATATGAGGGCACTGGTGCTATAGATTTAGTGGCAAGTATTAATGCGACTTGGGATGTCTTTGGTGCAGATGGTTTTATGAATCAAGACAAATTGGCCAGAAAAAGAATTGAACTTGAAATCTCTCGCCATCAATTAAAAAAAGCAATGGCTTTCTCTGAAGCCAGTGTCCAAAGTATTTATAAAAACATTGTTTCCCTTCAAAACCAATTACTCATTCTAGAAGCCCGAATTCCAACCGTCACCAAAACGATCGATACAGTCTTAGAGAATTACCTCGATGGAAAAACCCGTTTTAATGACTATAAGCTCGCCCTTGACGATTATATTCAAACGCGTTTGATGTTTGAAAATTTCACTGCTGAACATGCCCAACAAAAACTACAATTGGCAAAAGTTATTGGTATTGAAGATTTCCCAGGGGAAAACTTTGAACATATTGTAACACGAGTAAAAGGTAAATAAGGACATAAGGAACAACTATGCATAACAAAATCATCATTATTCTCTTAGGCTTTATTTATTCAACAATGGCTTTAGCTGAGTTTGAATTAAAAAGTGAATCTTCTTATAACCCGGAATTCAATAATCGTTATACGTTTATTTTAGGTCTAAATCCTAGTTTGGCTCGCTCTCAAGATGTAAAAAGTTTCCAATTCGCTTATGGCCGAAAATGGGATGAAACAATTTGGGTTGATGCTTTTTTCCAGTCAACGAATGCGAGCTTTAGAGATATCGGAGAAAACAACATGGCGGCGACTGGAGTTTCAGATGTCGATATCTATGCCGCCAGTGAAAAACTTTCGTTAGTCGGAATAGGTGTTCAATATATTTCTCGCTACTCTGCCATCTTACTGCCTTTTGATTTATATGAAAGTACCACTGCTTCGTTGGTTTATGCCACAATGTCTGAAGATGCTGGTGGAAAAAGTTTTTCTGGCCCTGGACTTAAAGCAAAATTTTCGATCATGAAACCCTTAGGTGACTACACCCATGTGGGATTAAATATGGACTACAATCTCCTCACTTTAAAAAGATCACAAGAAGCAAGCGAGACAAGCTCTGCCAGAAGCTTAACGGCTTCTTGGTTAACATTAGGCTTTGATATTAGTTTCTTTTTATAACATAGGCATTAATTATGATTTCACGATACGAAGTAAAAGACATTGCAGACATTTGGACTGATCAGAATAAATTTCAAAATTTTCTAGTAATCGAGCTAGCACTTTTAGAAGCTCTAGAGTCAGAAAAACAAATTCCCGAGAAAACTCATGAGCACTTTAAAAATGTAAAAATAGATCCCAAAAGAATCGAAGAAATTGAAAAAGAAACACGTCATGATGTCATTGCGTTTTGTACTTCAATCACGGAACAAGTTCCGACAGAGATGGGAAAATTTTTTCATTATGGGGTCACTTCATCAGATATCATTGACTCGGCACTTTCCCTCCAAATTCGAGAGAGCTTAACGATTCAATTAAACGCCATGAAAGAACTTCTTCAAAGCCTAACTCTGAGAGCACAAGAAACAAAAGACTGGCTTACCATTGGAAGAAGTCATGGAATGTTTGCGGAACCGATGAGTTTTGGGCAAAAATTTTTAAGTTATGTAACAGAGTTAAAAAGACGAATTAAAGATTTAGAAGAAATCATCGCTGAAGAAATAACAATGCAATTATCAGGAAGCGTTGGTAACTATACTCTCTTAAGTCCAACCATCGAAAGCTATGTTGCCAAAAAACTTAAACTAAAAGTTGAACCACTTTCTACTCAAGTTATTCCCAGAGATCGTATTGCCAAAATTTTACAAGCCAATGCTTTAACCGCGTGTTTAATTGAAAGATTTTGTATCGAGGTTCGCCATCTCCATCATTCTGATGTGAAAGAACTCGCTGAAGGCTTTGCCAAAGGCCAAAAAGGTTCTTCCATAATGCCCCATAAAAAAAATCCTATTAGCTCAGAGAACCTCTCAGGTCTATCGCGAGTAATTCGTTCTCACGCCGACATAGCGATGCAAAACACTCTACTCTGGCATGAAAGAGACATATCTCACTCATCAGCAGAAAGAATGATCCTGCCTGATAATTTTGGATTAACCGTCTACGCACTAAGAAGATTCAAAACGATGGTTGATAACCTAGAGTTGTATCGCGAAAATATTGAGAACAAAGTTTTTCAAAACGCTCACTACCTTTCAAGTTACTACATGCATTTTTTAATTGAATCAGTTCCCAATATAAAAAGAGAAGATTTATATAAAATTCTTCAAACTGTCAGTTTTGCAGAAAACACCAACACACCTGAAAAATTTAGGGCCACATTACTTACTGAACTTCAAAGAGAAAACATACAAACGAATCTCCCCATTGTGGATGCTAAGGGCCTACGAGCAATTTATTTAAAATCCATTGATACCATTTTTGAAAGATCACTTAACTCTTAAAACCAAGTCACCATCAAAACTTGCCCGACCAAAACACTCGGGCAAATGTTCTAAGTTCTTATTATTTAATTCTCAACCAATCATTTAACGGCCTCTCTAAAGTTGATCAAAACATTTCCGACAAGTTTACTAGACAAATTTAACTAGAGGTCTAGTTTATGAAAAATTTCATTCATAAAGTTATATTAACGACATTTTCTTCGATGTTATTTCTATCTCTATCACTAAAGGCACAAGTCAGCTTTCATGTTTCCGGCACACCTACTAAACATCAAATAGAAGATGTACCTCGCCTCTTAGAAAACATGCTGGAAGAAAATCCCGATAAAGATATCTTTTTTTACGTGCATGGTAGAAGTCGAACTCTTGAAAAAGAACTCAGACGAAGTAAACAAATTGAAGAAAACTATAATGTAAAAGTGCTCATGCTTCACTGGGAGTCATGGAGTTCAACGATCACACGTCCTACTGACAATGCCAAAAATGCTGGTTTAGAATTATCAAAAGCTATAACATACCTCAAAATGTTTAAAGATAAACATGCAGAAGTTTTTGAAGACAAAAAACTTTTTGTCCTCTTTCATAGCATGGGAAATTTAATCTTAAAAAGTTATGTAGAAAACCATTTCAATGAACAACTCAATGAGAAGTTTTTTGATGCCGTTATCTTAAATGCACCAGATACTCCCTATAAAAGTCATCGCGATTGGCTTAAAAAAGTCTTTCTCTCAGAAAATAGTTTTGTCATTATGAACAAAAACGATTTTGTTTTAAATGCCTCTAAATTACTAGACATTAATTTTCGCCATATGTTTGATGATCGATTAGGATTAGGGATTAAATTTTATTTTCATCATGAAAAGATACTAAGTCCAAACGTGCTTTATTTTGATTTAACAAAAACTAGTGGCGGCGAACATGCTCATTTTGTCTCACAAAGACCAGAGGTAAAAAAAATCTTCAACTATATTTTGGCCGCGAAAAGTAATCCTGATAAATCAGAATTCATTTTTTCAGAACCTACCATTAATCCAATAGAAGATCTTGATCCCTATAAAGTGATAAAAAATGTTTATTATTTTAAAGATTAATTGAAATGTTAGAGTAAATCAGGCTTATTCGTTTTTAAGTATTCAACGACTCTCTTAACATCCTGTGCTTCTTCTTTTGGTAAGACCATCACTGCTCGGTCATTGACGACGACGATTAGGTCTTTAACATGCAAGAGTGAAACAAAATGTTCTGGTGCAAAAACGATATTATCAGTAGCATTGTAAAAAAAATGTCCACGATCTCTACCGACAACATTATTATCAGTTTCATCTAAAACACTTCCAAGCGCATCCCAAGATCCTAAATCGTTCCAATCAAATTGAGCTGGGACAACAAACACGTGCTCTGATTTTTCCATTACAGCGTAATCTATTGAATCTTTAGCAAGTAGATCATAAATAACTTTTAACTTTGCTTCGTCTTGTAAGGCATTTTTAAGGGCATCATATTGCTTAAAAAGATCAGGAGCATGGGCCTTAAACTCTCTTTTTAATATTCCTAAACGCGCGACAAACATCCCTGCATTCCAAAGAAATTTCCCTGAGCTCACATATTCTTTGGCCAATTCAAAAGGAGGTTTTTCTTTAAACTTCACCACGCTAAAAGCTTCTGAATCCACCATTGCACCTTTTTCGATATAACCAAAACCGGTATGGGGAAAATGAGGAGTAATTCCAATCGTGACAATCTTATCATGTTGCGAAGCAATCTTTGTTGCCGATTGAACTGTTTTTTCAAAACCTTTAGTGTTTAAAATAATATGATCAGATGGAACTATTGCTACAACATCATCATCTTTCATGCCTTGGTTTTCGAGATTGGCCATGGCCAATAAGATACATGGAGCTGTATTTCTGGCACTTGGCTCTAGGATCAAGGATTTTTGGTTTTTGATTAAACCTAAAGATTCTTTTTCTGCCAATTGAAGTTGTTTTTGGATCGTCACAATAAAACGTTCTTCTTTGGCCACAATATTTTCAAAACGTCTTAACGTATTATTTAAAAGAGAATGTTCACCAAATAAAGTGAGATATTGTTTAGGTTTTTTCTCTGTGGATTCCGGCCAAAAACGAGTTCCACTGCCTCCGGCCATAATGAGAGCATATAATTTCATTGTAATAACCTTGAAAATTTATTACGGCATTTTGATAATGGCGTAATCTTGACCTTGTAATAAAGATTTTTCTTTACCAACGTAAGTGCGGGCTTCTGCTAATGTTTTAAAAGCACCCAAACTTACTCTAAACCAAGTTCCCTTGTCTTTAGAGTTGTATTCAGAAATTATCGGATCGTATCCACGTGCTTTAAAACCTAAGGCAAAATCTTCAGCTTCTTTGAGTGTACGATAACTTCCAAGTTGTACTGTGAAAAGTCCGGCCAACTGATCGCGCGTCGCCTTAGCTGGAGATGATTGTGGAGCCTCAGTAACAGGCGTAGTTGTCGTAGCAGTAGTATGAGGATCAACGGTACTTGTGATTGGAGCTGTACCATGTGTTGTTCCATGGGCACCCGCTTGTGCTTGAGAATTGCCAAACTCTTGATTAATTTTTTCTTTTAATTGAGATTCCACGTCTTCAGAATTCTGAGACTCAATCTCCATTCCTTCGATCTTTTTAAGTTCTTCTTCTTTTTTAGAAAGAAACTCTACTCTAGCTTTATCTTCAGGTTTATAGCCCGCACTGACAAAAGAGTAATGATCTCCCACCTTCACTCCTAATAAAAATGAGGTGACTGATATACAGATCATAAATAAGAAGATTAAGAAGACTTCAATTCTGGTAAAGACGTATAGTTTTGTTTTTGAATCCATAGACTTAGTGTAACCACGATCACTTTTTCAGGCAATGTGATTTTGTCAAAGTTGAAAAACTATCACCATTTTTCCCGTTCAAAATAGTCAACAAAGGTTTTTTCCCATAAAAACCCCCAAAAAGGAGGGATTTATGACAAAAAAAATCACAAAAAATCAAAAAGGCCAAGGGGTAATGGAATATCTGATTATCACCAGTCTCATTGGAATCGTGTCAATTGTAGCGGTTAAAGCATTTGGGAAAACTGTCAAAGAAAGGCTAAATGACGTGAAAGAAAAAATAAACGAAGAAATTAAAATTAAATAAACATGTTTATTTTTAATGAACTCACAACTTTGTTTGTGCTTTTAAGTTTTTTTATTGGTGTCGTAAAACTCAATATTCAGATGATCGAAAAAAGTGAACGTGAACATCAGAGCTTTAAAACCATCACTCGAAATATCTTAGATAGTAAAAAGCAAACAACCTTTAGCTACTCGCCCCCATTTTCTTCAAGAAAATTTTTATTCTCTAGAAAAAAAAGGGGGCGAATTTTATATAAAGAAAACACTTATGCACAAGAACATAAAAAACATGAAAAATTCCCCATCCCCAAAAATTTTAACTAATCAAAATGGCTCTATGAGTTTATTATACTCAGGTCTATTAATTCTTCTTATTGTTATAAGTCTCTATACGGTTGCAAGAAATTTAGAATCCTATCGAAAGATCAAAGAACGGTCGAAAAATTATCTTTGCTTAAAAGAACTTTTATATCAATTTGAAAAATACAATCATCAGATGACTAAAACGAATCAAGTTATTTTTGTGAATTATTTTTTGCAATTTAATCCAAAAACAGGACCGGTTCACAAAAAAATCATTGAACTTACAAAAATCTATCAAGAAGGTCTAACCCTTAACTACCATCGAAAACTTCTTGAAACTAAAAGTTGCTCACTCATTAATAAAAGCTCTTTCTCACTCTATTTCCTTTATCAAAGAAGTTTCACCACTCTTTTGGCCCGAGATCAGTTTGAGAGAACTGTTTATAACTCTCTGCCTAAATGGTTATATGTATGGCATACCTTAGGTAAAACTCATCTCAACGACCGCGACAACATCATCGTAGAATTCTTAGATCCGAAAGACTCTCTTTCAAAATTCCGTTATCAAGTCCATAGAAATCAAATCTTGGATATTTGGGGGGATTAATGATTGAACATTTTTTATGGGGTCTCATTTTTAGTTCCACTATTATTTTCAATTTTGAAATAAATCGAGCAATTCAAAGAGAAATTCTGGAAGAAAAAGAAAAATTCTCTAAAATCTGGAACCAAATTGAGCTTCAATCACAGGAAGCCATAACAAAAGAGACAAATTCATGATTTCTTATCAACCAATCGAATTAAAAAATAATGAAACTCATAACCTTCAAGGCAACTCCCCTTCAAAACCTAATGACTTAGAATCTTTTAAAGACAAAATTCAACGACAAGAAAAAAACAAACAACGAATCAAAAAAATTAAAGCATTTAAACTGACAACCTTACTGTTGCTCAGTCATCTACTGGTCTATTTATTAGCTTTGCCCACAGAGATCGAGAGCACAATAGAGAAAAAAAACGAATCTTTAATTGAATTAAAAATAATGGCAAAAAACTATGCCCACTCTTCAAAGAAGAGTCCATTTATAAATATTGATGTCTATAATGCCGACCAAAAATTAATCCTAAGTAACGTCACTCTCTTAAACCAGAACATGACAACAGAAGATAATGAAGAAAGTGAACTTTCTTTTAAACTCCATGAAATCAAAATTCCAAAAGATCAGGCAGAAAAAATATTAACCGTAATTTATCATCGCTTTCTTTTTTTTCCAGAAGGCGTCTCCATTCCCAAAAAAACACCGTTAAAAAAAGATAGCACTAAGCCAAAAATACTAAGAACGGATCCTTATCAAAAAAAATGGGAGCTCTCATGACATTTATAAATAAAGATTGGAGTAAAAAACTTGTTGGTTTTTTTCTCCAAGCCGTACTAATTACCCATCATCAAAATCGAGAAATGGCATTACAAATAAAAAACTACCTGAAGACCGAACAACATATTCCCGAGGAGTTTATTCTTATCAAAGATCAAATAAATCCTTGTTTAGAAAAAAATAGTTTCATGCATTTATGCATTGATCAAAATAATGAGTTGAGAATTTTAAAATTGAATAATGAAAGAGTGGCCGAAATTTTTGGACGATATAAAAACAAAAAAGGCTTCAATTAAGAAGCCTTTTATAAAAATTTTTTCAAATTTTTAAAGAGTATAAAATGAACTTAGATTATTTTACGTGGATAGCAAACTTAGGCGTAGTACCTTTGTTTTTATTAGATGCTTTTCTTTTAGCACCTGATGCTTTTTTCTTATTAGCTCTTCTAATTGATGTAACTGCTGTTCTAGAAACCATGATCAATCTCCTGAAAATTCACAAATATAATGAATATTGTTTTTTAACCTTTATTAGAGCACCAAAGGTAGCGAAATTCCCTCAATGTGTCAAAACAATAGTGGCCTTCTGCATAGTTAGCGTGATTTTCATTGTTCCCAGTATGGCCGAGGAAAGCCAAATTCCTATAGGGAAAACACAATTTCAAAGATATAGCGGATTATTGTCTTACAGTGTCAAAAATCCAGAATTCGTGAATGTTCATTTTAATAAAGAAAAAAATCTCATGGCCATCACCGGACTTAAGGCTGGACGCACTGAAATTGCCTTAAATTTTGAGGATAAAACACAAAAAAGATGGGAAATTTTTGTTCACCAATCTTTTAAAGATAATCAATTTCTCGCTATTCACGGGCTCAGTTACTTCACTTTAAAAGATGAAATTATTTTACTTGGCCAAATCGACAACATGGGAAGTTATCTTAGTCTAAAAAATCTAAGCCTATCACAAAAACAGTGGAATTTTAAGCTGCTCACTTTAAAACCTGAATTAGAAGAAAAAATTTGGCATCAAGTTCACTTACAATTTTTTAAAAATAAGTTTTACGACGTCAAATGCGACTTCATCAACATCCGGATTGTCTGTCTCGAAAATACCTTTTTAACCATAGATGAAAAGTTTATTAAATCTATGGAAGAAAAATGGTTTCTCGAAATCAAACAAGTTCCACAAAATATATTAAATGAGAACTTTGAGATTAAACTAAAATTAGTACAGATGGAAAAACAAAATGGAACAGATATTCATTTGGGCCTTGATCAATTGTCTGGAAACTTAAATGATTTTTTCACTCTGCCCATCAAAACTATTATTGGAAAAAATCAAGTCCTCTTAAATTCACAGGATATTAATTTAGATGTTTTAGCAGAACCTCGTATAAACAGTTTAGCAAACGTTGAAAATCAATTTAGTATCGGCAGCGAAATCCCTTTTACTATCAAAAGTGATAATGGACGTAACCAGGTCATTTTTAAATTCGCAGGCCTTCTACTAAAAATCAAACTCCTCCCCCATAATGAAAACTTCGTGGTCCAATATTCAACCGAACTGAGTAAACCGGAAATTGTAGGAGATTCAGTTGCAATTAATGGTAATAAACAGCAGTCACAAATCATTGTCGCTAAAAATGTAGGTCAAAAATTATTTGAAATTGAATTCATTGTAGATTCAAATGAAAAATCGGCTTTTCCGGGTCTAAAAAATATTCCTTTACTTGGAAAATTTTTTGAATCTTCGAGTCAACGACATTCGTATAAAAAAATTATTGGTATCATTCAAATCTCTCCAGTAGGAAATACGCATGAACAATAAATCTTTGGAACTCTATAAAGCATTTTTTCATGAAATTTTTCAAAAAAACAATATCTTTCAATTTGAAAAAGTGTTTGCTCATTTTAAGCTCACTTATCCAGAAGCCATAGGTGAAGAGCATAACGAAATCGCCCCGCTTAAAGAATGGCACCACTACATCTCTGAACAACTTTTTCTAGCTCCCTTACTAGACTTGAATTTTCATGAACTCATTTTTCATTCTGAATCAGAAGTTTCCCTCCAATTTTTTCAAGAAAAAAGATTCTTCACTCAGCATCTACTCAGTAAGGATGATTATCAATTATCATTAGAGATCCTGGCGCTAAAAAATGGCCAAAAATGGAATTATCTACTTCCATTTGTCAGTTTTGGATACCTTCTACATTCCGAACAAATGCGTATTACCTTGGTTCACTCAAGTCTAGATCCACAAGGGAAAACGAAATTTTTCATCCGAAAATCTTATCAAGAACAATTAAAACTCGATCAATTTAAACTCAGTTCTAAAAATGTTTTTAAAATTCAAGAATTACTAGATGAAAAAGCTAATATTTTAATTGCGGGTGCGACGGGTTCTGGAAAAACAACTTTTTTAAAAACCTTATTAAGTGAATGTCCTGTAGAGGAACATGTTATCATTCTGGAAGATACTCATGAAATTACTCCGCAACGCTTTACTCACACCAACCTCTTAAGTGATCCGAGTAACGCCGACAAATCCCTTAAGGCCTATTTGAGCTATGCCATGAGGATGAGTCCTGATCGTTTAATTATTGGGGAAATGCGCTCACATGAAGTTATTCCCTACGTCTTAGCAATGAATACAGGACATCGAGGATTAATGAGTACAATTCACGCCAACTCTGCCCTGGATGCTCTTCATCGACTCACACTGCTTTTTTCCCTTTATCAAGAAAATAACAGCGTCACTTTTGATACAATTTTAAAGCTGATTACTCAATCTCTAGATTACGTGGTTTTTATGAACAATAAAACCATTTCTCAAATCATCAAAGTTCAAGGTGCAGAAGGAAATAAGATTATTTATCAAGATGTGTATGCAAATTAAGCAGTCAAAAATTTATGTGCCAACTGATGTAACCGTTCTCTTTCCTCTGTCGAAACTTGAACACTTAAAGAAACAGCTGTTAAATCCACTAAAGTTGCTTGAAAATTACCAGATGCCAGAAATTGAATAAATTGTTGTGGTAAGTCTTTTACTGTATGAAGTTCACTTCCAATTAAACTGACGAGCCATTGATTATTTTCTTTTTTAAGAACCGATACGGCCTTAAGTTTAAAAGTATGTTCGCGCTCTTTCACCACATATGTTCCACCAGCTTCCGGCGCTTGTGTCGCTCCAACAAAAACGGGAATCGAATGTCTTTTGGCCGGTTCTAATGTGCGCGGGAAAAGAACTTTCGCCCCAAGAGTGGCAAGAGCGGTGGCTTCATCGTAACTAATTTTACTAATAAAACGTGCGTCCGGACAAATACGTGGATCCGTACTCGCCACCCCAGGAACATCAGTCCAAATCTGAATTTCAGAAGCTCTTATCGCTTCACCGAAAAGAGCGGCAGAATAATCTGAGCCTTCTCGGCCAAGAGTTGTGGTATGACCTTGTAAGTCTTCACCAATAAAGCCTTGGGTTACATAAAGAGTGTCGGGAGTATTACGTTCTAATAAAACTTCTTTGGCATTTTCTTCGATCAAATCAATTTGAGGTTCTGCTTTTTGAAATTCAGAATTTGTTTTTATCACTTTTCTTGCATCAAAAAAAATCACATGTCTTTTTGGGAGTGACAAACGTAGATAGTCCGCGATTAAAAGTGAACTCATTCGTTCACCTAAACTATAAAGAATGTCCATTGTTTTTGCTGTATAAGATTTATCTTTAGAAATTTGAAAGCCTAAAGCTCTCAATTCTTGAAAAAGCACACCTAAATCTTTTCTACCTTGAACAGATGTTTCAAGTTCGTCGGCAATTTTTAAATGTTTGGTTTCAATTTCGGCCATCAGAGCATTTAAAACATTTTCATCGCCGCGAAGACCCGCTTGAGCGACAAATTCTAATTGATTAGTGGTATTATAAGTAGCAGAGATAATCACAAGTTTAATCGCTGAATTTAATCCAACCACATGAGCTACTTTTTTCATCGCACCGGCATCGCGCACAGAGCTTCCGCCAAATTTCGCAACAATCCAAGGATTCAATTTTGCACTCATCTTTATCCCTCTGCTACTTACTCATTAATCTCTAGTTAATTTTTTGTATGACGTTTTTGAAGGAATAAGGGCTTTGTCGCCTAAGCGACGTTTCTTATCTTCTTCGTAATCAGAAAAGTTTCCGTCAAAATAAATGATTTGATCACCTTCAAAAGCTAAAATATGAGTTGCGATACGATCTAGAAAATAACGATCATGGGAAATAATTACCGCACATCCCGGATAATCCATTAAGGCTTCTTCTAACGCTCTTAGTGTGTTGACGTCGAGATCGTTGGTAGGCTCATCTAGTAAGAGTACGTTTCCTTCATCTTTAAGCATACTAGCTAAAAAGACACGGTTCTTTTCCCCTCCAGAGAGTTCTTTAATTCGTTTATGATGATCGTCACCTGAAAAATTAAAACGTGAAATATAAGCACGTGCATTGACGTCTTTGCCGCCAATTTTCATCAACTCTAAACCACCTGCGATTACATCCATCACAGTTTTTTCTGGATCGAGTTCACGATCTTGATCAACGTAAGAAAGTTTTACCGTCTCACCGATTTTAATTGTTCCAGCTGTTGGTTTTTCTTTTCCTGTGATCATTCTAAAAAGAGTTGTCTTACCAGCACCGTTTGGACCGATAATTCCAACGATACCTCCCGGAGGAAGCTTAAACGAAAGATGATCATATAAAAGACGATCCCCATAGGCTTTTGCCACGTCTTCAAAATCAATAACCACATTTCCTAGACGAGGACCTGGTGGAATATAAAGTTCATTTGTTTCATTACGTTTTTCTGTTTGAACGTTTTGTCTTTGTTCATAATCTTTAATACGCGCTTTTGATTTCGCGTGACGAGCTTTTGGAGATGAACGAATCCACTCTAATTCTTCTTTGAGTGATTTTTGTCTTTTTGATTCTTGTTTTTCTTCGATCTGCAGGCGTTTAGCTTTAGTCTCTAACCAGCCTGAGTAATTTCCTTGAAAAGGAATTCCCTGACCGCGGTCTAGCTCTAGTATCCAACCGGCAACGTTATCTAAAAAGTAACGATCGTGGGTAACGGCAATAACTGTTCCCTTATAGGCTTGAAGATGGCGCTCTAACCACCATACAGTCTCTGCATCCAAATGGTTCGTTGGCTCATCCAATAATAAAATTTCTGGTTCTTGTAAAAGCAGACGACAAAGGGCCACACGGCGTTTCTCCCCTCCTGATAACACTCCACACTTCTGTTCTTTAGGTGGACAGTTTAGGGCATCCATGGCCAAATCTAAACGCGACTCTAAGTCCCAGGCGTTTGAGGCATCTAGTTTATCTTGTAATTCTGCTTGGCGAGCTAGGAGCTTATTCATTTCATCATCTGATAGCTCTTCTGCGAATCGTGCGTTCACTTCGTCGTATTCACGAAGAAGATCCACAACTTCTTGCGCCCCTTCTTGCACGATTTCGTAAACTGTTTTATCTGGATCTAGTTTTGGCTCTTGCTCTAAGTAACCAACGCGGTAACCTTTTGCTAAATGTGTTTCACCTAGATGATCTGCATCTACACCGGCCATAATTCTTAAAAGTGTTGATTTACCTGATCCGTTAAGACCTAAGACACCAATTTTGGCGCCGTAAAAATAGGATAGCGAGATATCTTTTAAAACATGCTTTTGTTTGTGGACTTTGCCCACCTTGTGCATCGAGTAGATAATTTGTTTTTCATTAACATAAGCCATAGTACTTTGCCTCACCTTTTTCTCTAGTTTCTAGCCCCTAGAATGTACCCTAAACACAGGGTTTATGCCA